>NZ_JAPTFX010000151.1:0-11301 GCF_030985895.1 Stenotrophomonas sp. Sm6012
CCCCCCCACTACCCCCGCGTTTGCGGATATCGGTCAAGGCGGCCTGGCGGCACCTGCGCGATAATGCGGCCATGAGCATCCGAGAGCTTTCCCCCGCGCAGGCGCGCGAGCGCCTGGCCCATGGCGCCGTGCTGATCGATGTGCGCGAGGCGCACGAACGGGCCGGGGGCATGGCCGAGGGCGCGCGCGGCGTGGCCAAGGGCGAGCTGCAGGCCGATCCGGCCGCGCACCTGCCGCGGCACGACCAGGAAATCCTGCTGATCTGCCAGAGCGGCAAGCGCTCGGCCGATGCCGCGCAGTTCCTGCAGGGGGCCGGGTATTCCAACGTCGCTTCCGTGACGGGCGGTACCGTGGCCTGGCGCGAGCAGTTGTTGCCGCTGGTGCAGTCGCTGACCAGTGCGGCCGACCGCGACTTCTACGACCGCTATTCGCGCCACCTGCTGCTGCCGCAGGTGGGCGAGGCCGGCCAACGTCGCCTGCAGCAGTCGCGCGTGCTGGTGCTCGGCGCGGGTGGGCTGGGCGCACCGGCCGGCTTCTACCTGGCTGCGGCCGGGGTAGGGCATCTGCGCTTCGCTGACCACGACCGCGTGGAGCGCAGCAACCTGCACCGGCAGATCGTGCACACCGAAGCCAGCGTCGGCCAGTTCAAGGTCGATTCCGCGCGCGAGCGGTTGCTGGCATTGAACCCGTCGATCGAGGTCGAAGCGGTACCCGCGCGCGTCACTTCCGAGAACGTGGACCGCCTGCTGGACGGCGTGGACGTGGTGCTGGACGGCTCGGACAACTTCCCGCTGCGCTACCTGCTCAACGACGCCTGCATCAAGCACGCCACGCCACTGGTGTATGCCGCCATCGAGCGCTTTGACGGCCAGGTAAGCGTGTTTGACGCCGGCCGCCAGCGCGGCGTGGCGCCGTGCTACCGCTGCCTGTTCCCCGAGCCGCCACCGCCGGAGTTCGCGCCGAGCTGTTCCGAGGCGGGGGTGCTGGGCGTACTGCCTGGCCTGGCCGGGGTGCTGCAGGCCACCGAGGTGCTGAAGCTGCTGCTGGGCATCGGCGAGCCGCTGGTCGGCCGCCTGCTGCGTTTCGATGCGTTGGGCATGCGCTTCCGCGAGACCGGCATCCGGCCCGACCCGCACTGCCCGGTGTGTGCGCCGGGGGTGCCGTTCCCGGGGTATATCGATTACGCCGCGTTTTGTCGGGGTGGGTGAACCCGGCTGGGGGAGGCTTTGGTAGATGCCGACCTTGGTCGGCGCTCTCGTGCCAACCAAGGTTGGCACCTACCGAAGCGGGTGCAAGGTTGGCACATGCCGAAGCGGGTGTGCGGTTTCGGGATGATGCTTGGGGTCAGTCCCCACATCGTTCCACCTCCAAGACAATCCGGCGCAACATGCGTGCTATTGCCGTCATCGGCATTGCTCTATTGTTGAACCCGATTCTGGATCTTGGGGAAAGCACCGCATGGCGGTAGAAGCAGCGACCAGCGAGCTGGTCAAGGTCGTGGCCCTGTTGGGCGCGGCGGTGGTGATGGTGCCCCTGTTCCGCCGGGCCGGCCTGGGCTCGGTACTGGGCTACTTCGCCGCCGGCCTGGCGATCGGACCGTTCGGGCTGGGCTGGTTCTCCGACCCGCAGGCGATCCTGCATACCGCCGAGCTCGGCGTGGTGATGTTCCTGTTCGTGATCGGCCTGGAAATGCGGCCCTCGCACCTGTGGAGCCTGCGCAAGGAAATCTTCGGGCTGGGCACGCTGCAGATCGTCACCTGTGCGCTGGTGCTGACCAGCATCGCCAAGCTGTTCGGCTTCCCCTGGCAGGTGGCCTTCATCGGCGCCACCGGCTTCGTGCTCACCTCCACCGCGGTGGTCATGCAGCTGCTGGCCGAGCGCGGTGACATCGCGCTGCCGTCGGGGCAGAAGATCGTTTCTATCCTGTTGTTCGAAGACCTGCTGATCGTGCCGTTGCTGGCGCTGGTGGCATGGATGGCGCCGAGCGCCGGCAGCGCCGATGGCGAAGGCTCGCGCTGGCTGTCGGTAGCGATCGGCGTGGGTGCCATCGTGGGCCTGGTGCTGGTCGGCCGCTTCCTGCTCAATCCGCTGTTCCGGGTGCTGGCCGAATCGAAGGCACGCGAGGTGATGACCGCCGCCGCGCTGCTGGTGGTGCTGGGTGCTGCGCTGCTGATGCAGCTGTCCGGCCTGTCGATGGCGATGGGCGCGTTCCTGGCCGGCGTGCTGTTGAGCGAGTCGACCTTCCGCCACCAGATCGAAGCGGACATTGAACCGTTCCGCGGCATCCTGCTGGGCCTGTTCTTCCTCAGCGTAGGCATGGCGCTGGACCTGAGCGTGGTGGCCGCGCACTGGCAGCTGATCCTCGGCCTGGTGCTGGCGTTGATGGCGGCCAAGGCGCTGTGCATCTACGTGGTCGCGCGCATCATGGGCAGCGATCATGCGCAGGCGCTGGACCGTGGCGTGCTGATGGCGCAGGGCGGCGAGTTCGCGTTCGTGCTGTTCTCCGCCGCCGCATCGGCTGGCGTGATCGACCTGGACATCAATGCCAACTTCACCGCCGTGGTGGTGCTGTCAATGGCGCTGACCCCGCTGGTGGTGCTGGTCTACAAGCGCGTGGCGCCGAAGCCGACGGTGAACATGGATGGCGTGGACGAGGCCGATGGGTTGTCCGGCAGCGTGCTGCTGATCGGCTTCGGCCGCTTCGGCCAGGTCGCCAGCCAGTCGCTGCTGGCGCGCGACGTGGACGTGACCATCATCGACAACGATGTGGAGATGATCCAGAGCGCGGCGCGGTTCGGTTTCAAGATCTATTACGGCGATGGCACGCGCCTGGACGTGCTGCATGCCTCGGGTGCCGCCACCGCGCGTGCGATTGCGGTGTGCGTGGACAAGGCCGAGGCGGCTGACCGCATTGTCGAACTGGTGGCGCATGAATTCCCGCAGGCCAAGTTGATGGTGCGCTCGTTCGACCGCGAGCATTCGCTGCGGCTGATCCATGCCGGTGTCGATTTCCAGATCCGCGAGACGTTTGAGTCGGCGGTGCTGTTCGGCCAGGCCGCGCTGGTGGAGCTGGGTGCGGACGAGGATGACGCGGTGGAGATCGCCGAGCAGATCCGCCGCCGCGACGCCGAGCGCTTCGAGTTGGAGATTGCCGGTGGTGGGTTGAATGCCGGCGCGCGGATGATCTACGGCAACAGCCCGCAGGGCGTACCGACGCCGACCCCGTTCACCGCACCGAAGCGCGCGAGCAAGACGCTGAACCCGCAGGACGTGCCGGAAGAGGAAGAGTAGAGCCCGGTCGTGCCGGCCACTGGCCGGCAACCTTTGCGCACCATCCGTCGGTAGTGCCGGCCGCTGGCCGGCAGATACGGAAACGTTCCGACGCCATGAGGTTGCCGGCCAGCGGCCGGCACTACCGGCAGATACGGAAACGTTCCGACGTCATGAGGTTGCCGGCCAGCGGCCGGTACTACCGGCAGATACGGAAACGTTCCGACGTCATGAGGTTGCCGGCCAGCGGCCGGCACTACCGGGGCACGGCGTCGACGCGCGGCGGTGGGCGAGGGGGCCTGAATCGGGGACAATAGCGTCCCCGCCGCCCCACGCCTGCTCCCGATGACCGATTCCGCCCCCCAGCATCCTGCCCGCATCCTTGATGGCCGCCGTATCGCCGAGGACCTGCTCGACAGCCTGAAGGTGCGCGTCGACGCCCGCGTGGCCGCCGGTGGCAGCCGCCCGGGCCTGGCCGTGGTGCTGGTGGGCGGCGACCCGGCTTCGACCGTGTACGTGCGCAACAAGCGCCGTGCCGCCGAGAAGGTCGGCATCGAAGCGCATGACTACGATCTGCCGGCCGGTACTACCGAAGCCGAGTTGCTCGACCTGATCGACCAGCTCAACGCCGACCCGAAGATCAACGGCATCCTGGTCCAGCTGCCGCTGCCGGGCATCCCCGACGCGCGCCGGCTGATCCAGCGCATCGACCCGCGCAAGGACGTGGATGGTTTCCATCCGGAAAACGTCGGCCACCTGGCCCTGCGCGAGTTCGGCCTGCGCCCGTGCACCCCGCGCGGCATCACCACGCTGCTGGGCCACACCGACCAGCCGGTGCGCGGCCGCAACGCCACCATCGTGGGCGTGAGCAACCATGTCGGCCGGCCGATGGGCCTGGAGCTGCTGATTGCCGGCTGCACCGTGACCAGCTGCCACAAGTTCACCCCCAAGGACGTGCTGGAACAGGCCGTGCGCAACGCCGACATCCTGGTGGTGGCGGTGGGCCGCCCCGGCATCGTGCCGGGCGAGTGGGTGAAGCCGGGCGCGGTGGTGATCGACGTGGGCATCAACCGCCTGGATGACGGACGCCTGGTGGGCGACGTCGGGTTTGAAGCGGCCGCCCAGCGCGCCAGCTGGATCACCCCGGTGCCGGGTGGCGTGGGCCCGATGACCGTGGCCACGTTGATGCAGAACACCCTGGAAGCGGCCGAAGCGCTGAGCTGACCTTTTGGGGTGGTGCCGACCGTTGGTCGGCACAATGCGGACATGCGGATGACCCGCTCCTGGTAGGTGCCAACCTTGGTTGGCACACATACATCGGGGCCATCGGCCCATCTGGGGCACCGGTGCCGGACAGATCGTGCCAACCAAGGTTGGCACCTACCAAAGGCGCTCCAGGACTGCCCCGAGTGATCCTCTTAAGGTGGGTGCCGACCGTTGGTCGGCACATCCATCGGGGTCATCGGCCCATCTGGGGTCCAGTTGCCGGACGGGCCGTGCCAACCAAGGTTGGCACCCACCAAAGGCGGTATGCCACCGGCGGCCCGGATAGCCCCCTGAATGGATCGCCGCCCGCGCGACACTGCGTCGCATCTACCCCCTGCCACAGGGCGCGAAAACAGGGTAAAATGTCGCGCTTCCCCACATCTCGGGTATGCCGATGCTGCGCATCCAGGCTGAAGCACTCACTTACGACGACGTCTCGCTCGTCCCCGCCCATTCGACCATCCTGCCCAAGGACGTCAACCTCGAAACGCGGTTGACTCGCGACCTGAAGCTGAAGCTTCCGATCCTGTCCGCAGCCATGGATACCGTCACCGAAGCCCGCCTGGCCATCGCCATGGCACAGCTTGGCGGCATGGGCATCATCCACAAGAATCTCAGCCTGGAACAGCAGGCCGCGGAAGTGGCCAAGGTCAAGAAGTTCGAGGCCGGTGTCATCCGCGACCCGATCACCGTCGGCCCGGAAACCACCATCCGCGACGTGCTGGCCCTGACCCAGGCGCACAACATCTCCGGCGTGCCGGTGGTGGGCAGCGACGGCCTGCTGGCCGGCATCGTGACCCATCGCGACATGCGCTTCGAAACCGAGCTGGACGATCCGGTCCGCCACATCATGACCAAGAAGGATCGCCTGATCACGGTCAAGGAAGGCGCCGCCTCTGACGAAGTGCTGCAGCTGCTGCACCGCAACCGCATCGAAAAGGTGCTGGTGGTCAATGATTCGTTCGAACTGCGTGGCCTGATCACCGTCAAGGACATCCAGAAGAACACCGACTTCCCCAACGCTGCCAAGGACCTGTCGACCCGCCTGCTGGTCGGGGCTGCCGTCGGCGTGGGTGGCGATACCGATCGCCGCGTGGAAGCGCTGGTCGCCGCCGGCGTGGACGTGATCGTGGTCGATACCGCGCACGGCCATTCGCAGGGCGTGCTGGACCGCGTCAGCTGGGTCAAGAAGAACTTCCCGAACGTGCAGGTCATCGGTGGCAACATCTGCACCGGCGAAGCCGCACTGGCGCTGCTGGACAGCGGCGCGGACGCAGTGAAGGTCGGCATCGGCCCGGGCTCGATCTGCACCACGCGCGTCGTCGCTGGCGTTGGCGTGCCGCAGGTGACCGCCATCGACCTGGTGGCCGAAGCGCTGCAGGACCGCATCCCGCTGATCGCCGACGGTGGCATCCGCTACTCGGGCGACATCGGCAAGGCGCTGGCCGCCGGTGCCTCGACCATCATGGTTGGCGGCCTGCTGGCCGGTACCGAGGAATCGCCGGGCGAGACCGAGCTGTACCAGGGCCGTTCGTACAAGAGCTACCGCGGCATGGGTTCGCTGGCTGCCATGGAGAAGGGGTCGAAGGACCGCTACTTCCAGGACGCCGCCACCGCCGACAAGCTGGTGCCGGAAGGCATCGAAGGCCGCGTGCCGTACCGCGGCCCGGTGGGCGGCATCATCCACCAGCTGATGGGCGGCCTGCGCGCCACCATGGGTTACGTGGGCTGCGCCACCATCGAAGACATGCGCAGCAAGCCCAAGTTCGTGAAGATCAGCGGCGCCGGCCAGCGTGAGAGCCACGTCCACGACGTGACGATCACCAAAGAGCCGCCGAACTACCGCGCCTGACGCGGGCCGGGCAAAGAGGAACGAGGAAGCTGATTCCCGTTCCTCTTTTTCCATCTGCTGCTGCAAATCTGATTTCGTTTTCCCTACTGCATTGCCAGGGCGCCATGACCAACATCCATAACGACAAGATCCTGATCCTCGATTTCGGCGCGCAGTACACGCAGCTGATCGCCCGCCGCATCCGCGAGCTGGGCGTCTACTGCGAAATCTGGGCGTGGGACCACAACCCGGCCGAGATCGCGGCGTTCGGCGCCAAGGGCATCATCCTGTCCGGTGGCCCGGAATCGACCACGCTGCCGGGCGCCCCAGCCGCGCCGCAGGAAGTGTTCGACAGCGGCCTGCCGATCTTCGGCATCTGCTACGGCATGCAGACCCTGGCCGCGCAGCTGGGTGGTGCCACCGAAGCGGCGGACCAGCGCGAATTCGGCCACGCCGAAGTGAACGTTATCAACCCGGATGCGCTGTTCAAGGGCCTGAGCGACCACGGCGGCGAGCCGAAGTTGAATGTCTGGATGAGCCACGGTGACCACGTCTCCGTTGCGCCGCCGGGCTTCACCATCACCGCTACCACCGACCGTATTCCGGTGGCCGCCATGGCCAACGAAGAAAAGCGCTGGTACGGCGTGCAGTTCCACCCGGAAGTGACCCACACCCTGCAGGGCCAGGCGCTGCTGCGCCGCTTCGTGGTGGATGTGTGCGGCTGCCAGACCCTGTGGACCGCCGCCAACATCATCGACGACCAGATCGCCCGCGTGCGCGAACAGGTGGGCGATGACGAAGTGATCCTGGGCCTGTCCGGCGGTGTGGATTCGTCGGTTGTGGCTGCGTTGCTGCACAAGGCGATCGGCGACAAGCTGACCTGCGTGTTCGTGGATACCGGCCTGCTGCGTTGGCAGGAAGGCGACCAGGTGATGGCGATGTTCGCCGAGCACATGGGCGTGAAGGTCGTGCGCGTGAATGCCGCCGACCGTTACTTCGCCGCGCTGGAAGGCGTGAGCGACCCGGAAGCCAAGCGCAAGATCATCGGCAACCTGTTCGTTGAGATCTTCGACGAAGAGTCGAACAAGCTGAAGAACGCCAAGTGGCTGGCGCAGGGCACCATCTACCCGGACGTGATCGAGTCGGCCGGCAGCAAGACCGGCAAGGCGCATGTGATCAAGAGCCACCACAACGTGGGCGGCCTGCCGGAGCACATGAAGCTGGGCCTGGTGGAGCCGCTGCGCGAGCTGTTCAAGGACGAAGTGCGCCGTCTGGGCGTCGAACTCGGCCTGCCGCGCACCATGGTTTACCGCCATCCGTTCCCGGGCCCGGGCCTGGGCGTGCGCATTCTGGGCGAAGTGAAGCGCGAATACGCCGAACTGCTGGCCAAGGCCGATGCCATCTTCATTGACGAGCTGCGCAAGGCGGACCTGTACGACAAGACCAGCCAGGCGTTTGCCGTGTTCCTGCCGGTGAAGTCGGTGGGCGTGGTGGGTGATGCGCGCGCTTATGAGTGGGTGATTGCGCTGCGGGCGGTGGAGACGATTGACTTCATGACGGCGCACTGGGCGCATCTGCCGTATGAGTTCCTGGGGACGGTGAGCAACCGGATCATCAATGAGTTGCGAGGGGTGTCGCGGGTTGTCTATGACATCTCGGGGAAGCCGCCGGCTACTATTGAGTGGGAATGAGTTGAAAGAACGAGGGCGCCGAGAGGCGCCCTTGTTGCATATGGAGCCTTCCCTCGTCTTTCAGTTCGGTCAGAAATTGCTGGATCCCTTTAGGGAAGGTATAAGGCGCCACGCCTGATTCAGCCCCGCCCGGCTCTGATAGACTTTCACCGACTCTCATCGACTTTGATGCATGCCAATGGTGCGTAATTGCCATGACCACTGAGCCGTGGGTAACCGCTGGTCAGGTCGCCCAGCATCTGGGCGTGGCCAAGGACACCGTTTATCGTTGGCGGGAGCGTAAAGGCCTGCCAGCGCACCGTGTGGGACGACTTTGGAAATTCCAGTTGTCCGAGGTGGATGAATGGGTGCGTGCGGGCGGAGCAGATGAGGAACAATTGAACGATTCGACAGGAAATAAGTCATGACCGGTGCTCAGCAGCGCGCTGCCCTGCAAAACCAAATTTGGAAGATTGCCAACGAAGTTCGCGGTGCGGTCGATGGTTGGGACTTCAAGCAATACGTGCTGGGCACCCTTTTCTATCGGTTCATCAGCGAGAACTTTGTCGACTACATCACCGGGGGTGATTCCAGCGTTGATTACGCCGACATGGCTGATGATGATAAGAACATCGCCGCAGCCAAAGACGATGCCATCAAGACCAAGGGCTACTTCATCTACCCCAGCCAGCTGTTCGTCAACGTAGCGGCCAGCGCCGGCGCCAACAGAAGTCTGAACACTGATCTTGCCAAGATTTTCTCGTCCATCGAAGCGTCTGCCAATGGCTACCCGTCAGAGCAAGATATCAGCGGTCTGTTTGCCGACTTTGATACCACCAGCAACCGGCTTGGTAACACTGTAAAGGACAAGAATGCTCGCCTGGCTGCTGTCCTCAAGGGCGTTGCTGGTCTGGACTTGGGTAGCTTTGACGACAGCCATATTGATCTCTTTGGCGATGCTTACGAGTTCCTGATATCAAACTACGCCGCCAATGCCGGAAAATCAGGCGGCGAGTTCTTTACGCCACAGCAGGTCTCCAAACTCATCGCGCAGCTGGCAATGCACGGCCAGGCCAGCATCAACAAGATCTATGACCCCGCGTGCGGCTCGGGCTCGCTACTGTTGCAGGCAAAAAAGCAATTCGACGACCACCTCATCGAAGAGGGCTTCTTTGGGCAAGAGATCAACCACACCACGTACAACCTGGCGCGGATGAACATGTTCTTGCACAACATCAACTATGACAAGTTCCATATCCAGCTGGGCAACACTCTGATTGCTCCGCACTTCGGTGATGACAAACCTTTCGACGCCATTGTCTCCAATCCGCCCTACTCGGTGAAGTGGATCGGAAGCGATGACCCCACGCTGATCAACGATGACCGCTTTGCACCAGCTGGCGTGCTCGCGCCCAAGTCCAAAGCTGACTTTGCTTTTGTACTGCATGCACTGAGCTACCTCTCGGCGAAGGGGCGCGCGGCGATCGTGTGCTTCCCCGGCATCCTCTACCGAGGAGGCGCCGAACAAAAGATTCGCCGCTACCTGGTAGACAACAACTACGTGGAGAGCGTGATCTCGCTCGCGCCGAACTTGTTCTACGGCACCAGCATCGCGGTGAACATTCTGGTGCTAGCCAAAAACAAGAAAGACACCCGCACGCAGTTCATTGACGGCAGCGGGCTATTCAAGAAGGGCACCAACAATAACGTGCTACTGGACGATCACATCAGAGAGATCATGGCTGTGTTCGACAGCAAGGCCAATGTCAATCACTTCGCCAAGACAGTGCCTTTGGTGCAGGTGGCTGCCAATGACTACAGCCTTTCGGTCAGTGGCTACGTGGAGGCGAAGGACACTCGCGAAGTTGTGGACATTGCCAAGCTTAATGCTGGTCTAAAAGCTACGGCAGCCAAGATGGCCCGAATTCGTAATGAACTTGATGCCATTATCTCGGCGATTGAGGGCGAGAGGCCTGGTGCATGATTGGTGCAAAATTCCTGGAAACTCTGCTCGAAGGCGTTGCGGTCGAGTGGGCCGAGGTGGGTGAACTGATTCCTCCTCAGCGGGGGAAAAGGCTCGTCAAAAGCCAGCTGGATGAAGTCGGAAGTTATGCGGTTTATCAAAACAGTCTGAAGCCACTTGGCTACTACCATGAAGGTAATGCGCCGGCTGGGGTGGCCTTTTTGGTTGTCGCGGGAGCCGCAGGGGATATTGGATTTAGTGATGCCGCGTTCTGGGCTGCGGATGATGTCTATTTCTTCGCGAAATCAAATGCCGTCAATAGCAAGTATTTGTATTACTTTCTTTTGACGAGACAGCGTGAAATTTCATCTCAAGTTCGTAGGGCAAGCGTTCCGCGGTTATCGATATCCGCAGTTGAAAAGCTTCATGTCCCCATTCCTTGCCCCGAGAATCCGAAAAAATCACTTAAAATCCAAGCCGAAATCGTCCGCATCCTGGATGCCCTTACTGAGCTGACCACAGAGCTGACCACAGAGCTGGCCGCCGAGCTGGCCGCCCGCAAGAAGCAATACAGCTACTATCGGGATCGGTTGTTAAGTTTTGAAGACGGTGACGCTGAGTGGAAGCCTCTTGGTGATCTCTTTCCCTTTATTCGAAATGGATTTGTGGGTACCGTTACTCCGTACTATACTGACGCTGAAAGTGGGATTAGATATCTGCAGGGGACAAATATCCAAAAGGGCAGCATCAATGACAAGAATGAATACTACATAACAAGGGAATTTCACGATAAGTGCGCCAGAACAAAACTCAAGATCGATGACATTCTGGTGGTTCAATCCGGCCATGTTGGAGAGAGTGCGGTTGTGGGTGATAAGTATAAAGATTGCAACTGTCATGCGCTTATCGTTATGAGTAATGGTGGTGGATGCAACTCTAAATTCATCAACTACTTTCTGCAAAGTGCCGAAGGAAAATCGAGGCTGGCGAAAATAACCACGGGCGGAACAGTGAAGCACATTCTGGCATCGAAAATTAAGAAGCTGGAGGTGCCTGTGCCAGCGCTCTCGAAGCAGGTTCGCATCGTCGCCATCCTCGAGAAGTTCGATATCTTGATAAACTCCCTTAGCGAGGGCTTGCCGCGAGAGATCGAACTACTCCGGAAGCAGTATGAGTATTACCGCGACCTGCTACTAAGCTTCCCAAGATCAGAAGGAGCAGAGGTGACCTGCCCCCCGTTTTCCGGGCCAACCTGATCTTAGTAGAGTCCGTCTCACAAGAGGACGGACATGAAGAAGCGA
>NZ_JAPTFX010000152.1:0-11168 GCF_030985895.1 Stenotrophomonas sp. Sm6012
GCCGCATGGATGCGGCGACCGAGCTTACATGGACGTACTTGCAGCGGCCCCCGCAACCGGACCCACCCCGCCATCCCACCGAATGCACGCTGTTGCTGTTGCTGTTGCTGTTGCCTTGGCCTCGGCGGGTGCAGGGCTGCAAGCCCTGCCGGACACCTCTCAACGCCTGGGGGCGAGCTGCTCGAGCAGTTCCCAGGACTTCAGGCCTCGCGCCCCCAGATGATGGGCCAGTACCCGCCGCATCGGCAGGCGTAGGCTGGCCAGGTCGGCCGCGTCAGGCTCTTCATCGGCCGCGAGTGCCAGCAGCGCCGAGCCCGTGGCCGCCGCCTGGCGCTCGCCGCCACGCTCGCTCAGCAACCGTTGCGGCCCTTCCTGCGGGTCCAATGCATAGCGTGCAGCCGGGTCGATCGGCTGGCCGTCGCTGGCGCTGTCCAGTTCGAAACCCAGGCCCAGCGCGGACAGCAGCTCGCGTTCGAAGCGGCGCAACGTCCAGGCCAGACCCGCGCCCACCGCCAGCCGCGCGCGCGCTTCACCGTAGGCGAGGTACAGCTCCGGCAACGGGTCCTGGCGTGGCGCCAGGCGCAGGGTCAGTTCACTCAGGTAGAAACCAGCCAGCATTGCCTGGCCAACCAATCGCGGCGCGGCATCCAGTGCCTCCGCAGCGCGCAGCTGCGCCAGCTCGCCGCGCTGCTGGGCACTGAAACGGATCCACTGCAACGGCTGCAGGGCGGCGCGCAGCACCTGCCCCTTCGCCGTTGAAACACCGCGCGCGAGCAGGCCGATGCGGCCATGCTGCGCGCTCAATACCTCGACCAGCAGGCTGGTCTCGCGATAGGCCCGTGCATGCAGCACGAAGCCGGTGTCGTCCTCGATCATCATCGAAGCGACCGGGTCGGCTTACTCGTAGCCGAAGGCCTTCAGCGCGGCCTCGTCATCGGACCAGCCTTCACGCACGCGCACCCAGGTTTCCAGGAATACCTTGGCCCCGAACAGGCGCTCCATCTGCAGGCGGGACTTGGCACCGATCTCCTTCAGGCGCGCACCGCCCTTGCCGATCACGATGGCCTTCTGGCCTTCGCGCTCGACCCAGATCACCGCACCGATGCGCAGCAGGTTGCCGTCTTCGGTGAAGCGCTCGATCTCCACCGTGGTGGCGTACGGCAGTTCTTCGCCGAGCTGGCGCATCAGTTGCTCGCGCACCAGTTCGCCAGCCAGGAAACGCTGGCTGCGGTCGGTGATCTCGTCCTCGCCGAACATCGGCGGGGCTTCCGGCAGCAGCTTCAGCACGTCGCGCACCAGCGCTTCCAGGCCATTGCGCTTCTGCGCGGAGATCGGGTGCACGGCGGCGAAATCGCGGCCTTCGGTCACCTGCTGCAGGAACGGCAGCAGCGCGCCCTTTTCCTTCAGGCGATCGATCTTGTTGACCACCAGCACCACCGGGATGCCGGCATCGCGCAGCACGTTGAAGGCCAGGCTGTCTTCTTCGTCCCAGCGCCCGGCTTCGATCACCAGCAGGCCGGCGTCGACGCCTTCCAGCGAGCCACGCGCGGCGCGGTTCATCACCCGGTTCATCGCCCGCTTCTGCACCTTGTGCAGGCCGGGAGTATCAACCAGCACCAGCTGGCCTTCCGGATACGTGGCGATGCCCAGCAGGCGATGGCGCGTGGTCTGTGGGCGGTTGGAGACGATGCTGACCTTGGCGCCGACCAGGGCATTGGTCAGGGTCGACTTGCCCACGTTCGGGCGGCCGATGACGGCCACGCTGCCGCAATGATGGGGAGTTTGTTCGCTCACTTGGAATCCAGTTGTTCTAGGACGGCCGCAGCCGCCTGTTGTTCGGCAAGCCGCCGCGAGGCGCCTTCGCCCTCGGTGCTGGCGGCCGGGTCAGCTACGTTGCAGCGTACCCGGAAGTGTTTGGCGTGGTCGTCACCGGATTCTGACACCAGTTCGTACTGCGGCAACGCCTTCTGCCGGGCCTGCAGCCATTCCTGCAGGCGGGTCTTGGGGTCCTTCTCGGGCCGGCCGGAGGCCGGCAGTGCCTCGATCGAAGCGCTGAACCAGGGCAGTACCACCGCCCGGCAGGCCTCGAAGCCGGCATCCAGGTAGATCGCGGCCACCACGGCTTCCACCGCATCGGCCAGGATCGAGTCGCGGCGATGACCGCCGGACTTCATTTCGCCAGGGCCCAGCGTCAGCCGCTCGCCCAGCTCCAGGCTGCGCCCGATCACCGCCAGCGCGCCTTCACGCACCAGCTCGGCGCGGGCACGGGTCATCGCGCCTTCGTCGGCCTTGGGCCAGCGCCGGTACAACGCCTCGGCCGCCATCATGTTGACGATGCTGTCGCCGAGGAACTCCAGGCGCTCGTTGTGGGGCGCACCCGCACTGCGATGGGTCAGCGCCTGCTTGAGCAGGGCCGCATCGCGGAAGGGATGACCGATCAGGTCGCCACGTTGGATGAATTTACTGGGCACCGCTTCGTGTCAGGTCCTGGGAAGAATCAAAATTGCCAACCACATCGAGGTTGCCGATCAGCGGACGACGTACTTCGTAGTTGACCTTGAGGGTCCAGCCGTTGTCGCGACGATCGAACTTCACATTGGCCGGCTTCACGTTGTCCGAGTAGTTGATGTACAGGCGCTTGAAGAACAGGTCCTGGATGCGGGCCGGTTCCATGTTGCCCACGCCCGGCTCGTTGGCCAGGCTCTTCATCGCCGAGCGCACCGCGTAGTACTCCTGGTACATCGGGAACAGCTTCATGCCGATGTAGAGGAAGAAGCCAACCACGATCAGGACCGTCAGGAACGAGGTCAGGGTCATGCCGCGCTGCGTGTTCATCGTCTTCATTGCGTTCTCCCCAGATACGCGTTGGATGTGAAAATACTCGGTTGATGCCCGATCAGTTGATGCTCGAGCCGATCCGCGACGGCTCGAAGCCATCCTTGCAGAACCAGCCCTGGCAGTTCAGCCAGATCAGGAAGGCCTTGCCGCGCAGGTTTTCCTCCGGCAGCAGGCCCCAGAAACGGCCATCGTCGCTGTTGTCACGGTTGTCGCCCATCACCAGGTACTTGCCGGCCGGCACGGTCCACTGGCCCTGGCCACGCGGATAGTCGGTCTCCAGCACGGTGTGGGTGCGGCCCGGCAGGTGCTCGACCAGCAGGTTGGCGCCCTCGCCCTGGCCCTTGTGGCCGGCATAGATGCCCTTGTTGTCGTACTTCAGCGGCTCGCCGTTGAGGATCACGCCGTCGCCTTCGAAGACGATGGTGTCACCCGGCACGCCGATCACGCGCTTGATGAAGTTCTCGCCCTTGGCCGGGTCGTTGTCGCTGTGGCCGGGGAAGTGGAACACCACCACGTCGCCGCGCGACGGCTCGCCGAACGGCACGATCTTGGTGTTGCTGATCGGCAGGCGCAGGCCGTAGGAGAACTTGTTGACCAGGATGAAGTCGCCGATCAGCAGGTTCGGCATCATCGAGCTGGACGGGATCTTGTACGGCTCGGCGATGAAGCTGCGCACGATCAGCACGATCGCCAGCACCGGGAAGAACGCACGCGAGTAGTCCACCAGCACCGGCTCGGAATCGAGCAGGCCCGCGCGCTGGGCGCGGCGCTTGGCGAGGTACAGCTTGTCCGCGAGCAGGATCAGGCCCGAGGCCAGGGTCAGCACGACCAGGAGGATCTCAAACAGTTTCATTCAGGGTCCTTTGCAACGTCACCAGACGACCGGCCCGCAGGGGCCGGTGCGGGCTTACTTGTTGTCCATCTGCAGCACGGCCAGGAACGCTTCCTGCGGGATTTCCACGCGGCCGACCTGCTTCATGCGCTTCTTGCCTTCCTTCTGCTTTTCCAGAAGCTTCTTCTTGCGCGAAACGTCGCCACCATAGCACTTGGCCAGCACGTTCTTGCGCATGGCCTTGACCGTGGTACGGGCGATGATCTGCGAGCCGACCGCGGCCTGGATGGCCACGTCGAACATCTGGCGCGGGATCAGGTCCTTCATCTTCTCGCACAGCTCGCGGCCGCGGCGATCGGCATGGCTGCGGTGCACGATCAGCGACAACGCATCGACCTTGTCGCCGTTGATCAGCACGTCCACACGCACGAACGGGCCGGCGTCGAAACGCACGAAGTGGTAGTCCAGCGAGGCATAGCCACGGCTGACCGACTTCAGCTTGTCGAAGAAGTCCAGCACCACTTCGGCCATCGGCAGCTCGTAGCTGATCTGCACCTGGCTGCCCAGGTAGTTGATGCCGATCTGGCTGCCGCGCTTTTCCTCGCACAGCTTGATGATGTTGCCGATGTACTCCTCGGGGGTGAGCACGTTGGCACGGATGATCGGCTCGCGGATCTCCTCGACCTGGTTCACCGGCGGCAGCTTGGCCGGGTTGTCCATGTTGATGATCGAGCCATCGGTCTTCAGCACCTCATACACCACCGTCGGCGCGGTGCTGATCAGGTCCAGGTTGTATTCGCGCTCCAGGCGCTCCTGCACGATCTCCATGTGCAGCATGCCGAGGAAGCCGCAGCGGAAGCCGAAGCCCATCGCCTCGGAGCTTTCCGGCTCGAAACGCAGCGCGGCATCGTTCAGGCGCAGCTTGTCCAGCGCTTCGCGCAGGTCCGGGTAATCCTCGGCATCGACCGGGAACAGGCCAGCGAACACGCGCGGCTGCATTTCCTGGAAGCCCGGCAGCGGCTTCGGCGCCGGGTCGCCGGCCAGGGTCAGGGTGTCGCCGACCGGCGCGCCGTGCACGTCCTTGATGCTGGCGGTGACCCAGCCCACTTCACCGGCACGCAGCGCCGGCAGCACCTTGCGCTTCGGCGTGAACACGCCGACGTTGTCGACCTGGTGGTTGCGGCCGGTGGACATCACCTGCAGCTTGTCGCCGGGCTTGATCTCGCCCTGCATCACGCGCACCAGCGAGACCACGCCCAGGTAGTTGTCGAACCACGAGTCGATGATCAGCGCCTGCAGCTTCTCGGTGTCGCGCGGCGTCGGCGGCGGGATGCGGTGCACGATCGCTTCCAGCACGTCCTGCACGTTCAGGCCGGTCTTGGCGCTGACCGGCACGGCGTCGGAGGCGTCGATGCCGATCACGGCCTCGATTTCGGCCTTGGCGCGTTCGATGTCGGCGGTGGGCAGGTCGATCTTGTTGATCACCGGCACCACTTCCAGGCCCTGCTCCACCGCGGTGTAGCAGTTGGCCACCGACTGCGCTTCCACGCCCTGGGCGGCATCGACGACCAGCAGCGCGCCCTCGCAGGCGGCCAGCGAGCGGCTGACTTCATAGGAGAAGTCGACGTGGCCCGGGGTATCGATGAAATTCAGGTGGTAGGTCTGCCCGTCCTTGGCCAGGTACGGCAGCGACACCGACTGCGCCTTGATCGTGATGCCACGCTCGCGCTCGATCGGGTTGGAGTCGAGCACCTGCGCTTCCATCTCACGGGCCTGCAGGCCACCGCAGAGCTGGATGATGCGGTCGGCCAGCGTGGACTTGCCGTGGTCGACATGGGCAATGATGGAGAAGTTGCGGATGTTCCGCATCGAATCAGAAGACATAGGTGGCGGCGGCGCGCGGCGTCGTCAGGGTAACGGTCGATTATCGCATGCCCGGCGCCTCGCCGCGAAAACCGCCTCGTCGGGCCGGCCCGGAACGGCCGAAGCCCCGCCGGGGGGGGGCTGCGGGGCAGATGGCAGCCGCCGCCGCAGCGGCCCGGGCAGGCCTTACTGGCCTGCCTTCACCGCCACGAACGCGCTGTTGCCGTTGCCGGTACGCACCAGCAGCATCACCACATCGTCCTTCTTGTAGCTGGACAGCGCGCGGTTGAGGCCATCCACGCTGCCAACCGCGGTGCGCCCGACCTGCAGGATCACCATGCCCGGAGACAGGCCGGCATCACGCGCCGCCTGGCCCTTGACCCCGGTGATGCGCACGCCCTCGTTGCCGTCCAGGCCGAACTGCTTGCGCTGCGGCGCGGTCAGGTCGCTGACGTCCAAGCCCAGCAGGGCATTGGCCCCGGCCTGCGGCGCCGCATCGGGCTTGGCCGTGGCGGCGGCGCGGGCACTGCCCTGGCCATCTTCACTGAGCGCGGTGAGCGTTGCGCTGAGGTCGCGCGGCTTGCCATCGCGGATCACGCCGAGGGTGACCCGGCTGCCCGGCGCCATCGCACCGATCAGCGGCGGCAGGTCCGACCAGCTGTTGACCGGGCTGCCGTTGACCGAGCGCACCACGTCGCCGATCTGCACGCCGGCCTTTTCGGCCGCACTGCCGGGCACGATCTGGTTGACCAGTGCACCGCGGCTATCCGGCAGGCCCAGGCCCTGGGCCTTCAGCGAATCGATCGGTTCGACCACCGCGCCCAGCTGGCCACGGGTGACCTTGCCACTCTTCTTGATCTGCTCGACCGCGCTCATCGCCAGGTCGATCGGGATCGCGAAGCTGATGCCCATGTAGCCGCCGGAGGCGGAGAAGATCTGCGAGTTGATGCCGACCACTTCGCCGCGGGTGTTCAGCAGCGGGCCGCCGGAGTTGCCCTGGTTGATCGCCACGTCGGTCTGGATGAACGGTACGTAGCGCTGGTCGGCGCCACCGGTGCTGCGGCCCAGCGCACTGACGATGCCCGCGGTGACCGAGTGATCGAGACCGAACGGCGAGCCGATCGCGACAACCCACTGGCCCGGCTTCAGGGTGTTGGAATCCCCCACGCGCACGGTCGGCAGGTTCTTGCCGTCGATCTTCAGCAGGGCCACGTCGTACTGCTGGTCGCTGCCCACCACCTTGGCGTTGAACTCGCGGCTGTCGCCCAGCTTCACCTTCACCTCGCTGGCATCGGCCACCACGTGGTAATTGGTCAGCACATAACCGTCGGGCGAGATGATGAATCCCGAGCCCATGCCGCGGCCCTTGATGCTGGGACCGCCATCCTGCCCACCCGGGCCCTGCCCCGGCATCGGGAAGTCCGGGCCGAAGAAGCGGCGGAAGAACTCGGGCATGTCATCGTCGCCACCCATCGGGCCCCGCGAGGCCTGGCGGTTGTTGCGCACGATGGTGGTGTCGACGTTGACCACGCCCGGCCCGACCTGTTCGACCAGGTGGGTGAAGTCAGGCAGGCCGGTGACCAGCGGCTGCGCGGGCGCCCGCGGCGCCGCGGCCGGCGCGGGCTGGGTCTGCGCCACAGGCGCCGGCGCCTGTGCGCAGGCCATCAAGGGAAGGGTCAGGGCCAACAGGCCGATGGCCTGCGTGCGGAGTCGGGGAGTCATCGGACGGCAACCTCCGGATCGGGTGGAAAGAGGAATATGGGCCCCGCCGACGGCGGGGCGTGAAAGCGCCCGGCTCAGTCGCGCGGGCGCGGCGGCACCGGCAGGTCATCCTGCAGGCGCGGCTCGAACGGGTAGAACGCAGCACCACCGGCGTGGGCCGGGAAGCTGGCATTGAGCGCGCCACCGCCAGCGGGGGCCAGGCTGGAGCGGGGCCACGGCCGCGCCTGCAGTGCTCCCACCTCGCCAAACGGCAGGTTGCGGCTGGCGTTGGCCGGCACCGTCGGGGTCAGCGGCGCCTGCACGGAGGCCACCGCTCGCTGCGGGCTGTCATCACGCTGGGCGATGCGCGCGGCCTGCTGGCTGCGGGTCGCGCTGGCGCGACGGCTGTCCTGGCGGCGGCTGGCGGCGGCCATTGCCACCGCCGGCGCAGCCGCCACGGCCATAGCAGCGGTATCCACCGACGCCTCGGTGACCGGCGACTGGCCGCTCGGCGCAGGCGCCAGTTCAGCCTGGCTGGCGATCACCTGCGGTGCCAGCGGCTCGCCGGGGGCGGCCTCCTGCAGCTTCTCGCCGCCCATGAACAGGGCCACGGCAGCGACCGAGGCGGCCAATGCGGCACCACCGCCCCAGGCCCGCCAACCGCTGCGACGCGCCTGGCGGCGCGGCTCGGCCTGCGGTGCCGGTTCGGCGGCGATGGCAGCGGACACGGCGGCACTGAAGCCGGCCGGGGCCAGCGCCGGGGCCTGCCCGCGCATCACGTCGCCCAGCAGCTGCCAGCGTTCCTGGCAACCCGCCAGCTCCGGATCATGCTCCATGCGGCGCAACAGGAAGCGCGCTTCATCGGCGCCCAGCTCGCCGTCGACCAGGGCCGACAGCTGTTCGCGGTGGCGCTGGTCCAGGCGCTGCCCGGCAGGGGATTGATGGTTCTGCGATTCGTTGAACGGATTACTGGTCAGATTGCTGGTCATACGCGGCTCTTCTCACGGGTGGCGCTGCCGATGTCCAACAGCGGCCGGAGTTCGGTGTCGATCGCCTCGCGCGCCCGGAAGATCCGTGAACGCACGGTGCCGATCGGGCACCCCATCTTCTGCGCGATATCCTCGTAGCTCAGGCCTTCCACCTCGCGCAGGGTGATCGCCAACCGGAGTTCCTCCGGCAGCGCGTTGACGGCCTTCATCACCGTCTGTTCCAGCTCCTGGCGCATCAACTCGCGTTCGGGCGTGTCGGTGTCGCGCAGGCGCGTGCCGCTGTCGAACTGTTCGGCGTCGCCGATGTCGATGTCATCGGTCGGCGGCCGTCGATTGTGTGAAGCCAGGTAGTTTTTGGCGGTATTCACGGCGATTCGATGCAACCAGGTTGAGAACTGGGCATCACCACGGAAACTTCCGATCGCGCGGTACGCACGGATGAAAGTGTCCTGGGCGACGTCCTGACATTCGCTCCAGTCGGCGATGTAGCGACCGACGAGGGCCACGACCCGATGCTGGTACTTGCGCACCAGGACATCGAACGCCGCGCTCTCACCGCGCTGCACACGCCGGACCAGTTCCAGATCCAGATCCTGTGGTGTATCAACCTCGGCCATGAGGGGCCGCACTCCTGTCAGCCCAACCGACGTCGGGCAATGAGACTGCCAATCCCGGGAAAAGTTCAGTCGCCGATCACCTGGCGCCGCACCAGCTTTTAACCACCGTTCCGTTAGCGTCCCGGTCCACGGCCATGGATCCGGGGTCGCCACTCCCCTGCTATTGGGATTTGACGCGGGGGAAACAACCTCTGGATCATAGCCGCTTCTCCATACACAACCGGATGGAACGTCCATGCTTTCAGGCTTCGATGGTCTCCGCTTCAGCCACTGGCACCCCGAGATCCGCGACGACGGCGTGGTGGTTCTCTCCCTGGATCGTCAGGACAGCAGCGTCAACGCGATGTCGCAGGACGTGCTGCTGGAACTGGGCGACCTGCTTGAGCGCATCGCGCTGGACCCGCCGAAGGGCGTGGTGATCCAGTCGCTGAAGAAGGCCGGCTTCATCGCTGGCGCGGACCTGAAGGAATTCCAGGAATTCGACCGCCGCGGCACCGTCAACGATGCGATCCGCCGCGGCCAGGCCACCTACCAGAAGCTGGCCGAGCTGCCCTGCCCGACCGTGGCGGCCATCCACGGCCACTGCCTGGGCGGCGGTACCGAGCTGGCGCTGGCCTGCCGCTACCGCGTGGCCTCCAATGACACCAGCACCCGCATCGGCCTGCCGGAAACCCAGCTGGGCATCTTCCCGGGCTGGGGCGGCAGCGCGCGCCTGCCGCAGCTGGTGGGCGCCCCGGCGGCGATGGACATGATGCTGACCGGCCGTACCCTGTCGGCCTCGGCGGCACGCGGTATCGGCCTGGTCGACAAGGTGGTGGCCCCGGCGGTCGTGCTCGACACCGCCGTCGCGCTGGCGCTGTCCGGCACCACCCGTCCGTTCAAGCAGCGTGCGCTGGCCTGGGCCACCAATACCTGGCCGGCACGCCAGCTGCTGGCGCCGCAGATGGTCAAGCAGGTCGCGCGCAAGGCGAAGAAGGACCAGTACCCGGCGCCGTACGCGCTGATCAGCACCTGGCAGCGCAGCGGCGGCAAGCCGATCCAGGCGCGCCTGGATGCCGAACGCCGCGCCGTGGTGAAGCTGGCCAGCACGCCGACCGCGCGCAACCTGATCCGCATCTTCTTCCTGACCGAGCGCCTGAAGGGCCTGGGCGGCGGCGATTCCGGCATCCGCCACGTGCACGTGGTCGGCGCCGGCGTGATGGGCGGCGACATCGCTGCGTGGGCCGCCTACAAGGGCTTCGAAGTGACCCTGCAGGACCGCGAGCAGCGCTTCATCGACCCGGCCATGGAGCGTGCGCAGGCACTGTTCGCCAAGAAGGTGCGCGACGACAGCAAGCGCCCGGCGGTGGCCGCGCGCCTGCGTGCCGACCTGGACGGCCACGGCGTGGCCGAGGCCGATCTGGTGATCGAGGCCATCATCGAGAACCCGGAGGCCAAGCGTGCGCTGTACCAGACGCTGGAGCCGAAGATGAAGCACGACGCGTTGCTGACCACCAACACCTCCTCGATTCCGCTGGTGGAACTGCGCGACCACATCCAGCGCCCGGCGCAGTTCGCCGGCCTGCACTACTTCAACCCGGTGGCGCAGATGCCGCTGGTGGAAATCATCCATCACGACGGCATGGCGCCGGAGACCGAGCGCCGCCTGGCCGCGTTCTGCAAGGCACTGGGCAAATTCCCGGTGCCGGTGGCCGGCAGCCCGGGCTTCCTGGTCAACCGCGTGCTGTTCCCGTACATGCTGGAAGCGGCCACCGCGTATGCCGAAGGCATTCCGGGCCCGGTGATCGACAAGGCCGCGGTGAAGTTCGGCATGCCGATGGGCCCGATCGAACTGATCGACACCGTTGGCCTGGACGTGGCCGCCGGTGTCGGCCGTGAACTGGCGCCGTTCCTCGGCCTGCAGATTCCGGCTGCGCTGCAGACGGTGGAACCGGACAAGCGCGGCAAGAAGGATGGCCAGGGCATCTACACCTGGGAGAACGGCAAGCCGAAGAAGCCGGACGTAGCCAGCGATTACCAGGCCCCGGCCGACCTGGAAGACCGCCTGATCCTGCCGCTGCTGAACGAAGCAGTGGCCTGCCTGCACGAAGGCGTGGTGGCCGATGCGGACCTGCTGGATGCCGGCGTGATCTTCGGTACCGGTTTCGCACCGTTCCGCGGCGGTCCGATCCAGCACATCCGTGCGGTGGGTGCCGATGCGATCGTCGAGCGGCTGAAGGCGTTGCAGCAGCGCCATGGCGATCGTTTCGCCCCGCGCCCGGGCTGGGACAACCCCGCCCTGCGCGAACCGGTGGTGTGAGTTGATCGGCCGGGGCTGCGGCCCGGCAC
>NZ_JAPTFX010000153.1:0-10924 GCF_030985895.1 Stenotrophomonas sp. Sm6012
GATGCGGACCGTTGGTCCGCATCCACCGGAGCCTGCGGTAGTGGCGGCCGCTGCCGGCAACCCGGCGGCAACGCTCAGCGCAGGTAATCGCTCTGCGCCATCGCCGCGGCCAGATAATCCAGGAACGAGCTGATCCGCGCCGACACCGCCGTGTTGCGGTAGTACACCGCATGGATCGGCTGGTACACCTCCAGCGTCTGCGCGGCCAGCACCGGCACCAGCGTGCCGGCGGCGCGGTCGCGATCGGTGACGAAGTCGGACAGGCAGGTGATGCCCACCCCTTCCACCGCCAGCCGGCGCAGCGTCTCGCCACTGGACACCGCCATGTCCGGGCGCACCAGCAGCAATCCCTCCGACTCCCCGGGCAGCGGCCAGCGGTTCAGCGATTCCGGCTCGTTGAAACCGAGCAGGGTGTGCTGGCCGAGCGCGGCGACCGTGCTCGGCTCGCCCGACCTGTCCAGATAGGCCGGGCTGGCCACCAGCCGCAGCCTGCAGCGGCCCAGCGGCCGTGCATGCAGGGTGGAGTCGGCCAGCGGCCCGATCCGGATCGCCAGGTCGGTGCGTCTCTCCAGCAGGTCGATGTAGCGGTCGGAACTGTTCAACTCCAGCTGCACGTCCGGGTAGCGCTCTCGATAACCGGCCACCAGTGGCGCGATCACGTGCAGCACGAACGGCATCGCCGCGTCCACGCGGAGGCGCCCGGCCGGGCGCTCGCGGCGTGCCGCCATCTGTTCCTCCGCCGACTCCACCGCATCGATGATCGCGCGCGCATGGCGCCGGTACGCCTCGCCCTCGACGGTCAGGTGCAGGCGGCGGGTGGTGCGGGTCAGCAGGGTGGTGCCCAGCTTGTCCTCCAGCCGCCCCAGCGCGCGGCTCACGCCCGACGGCGTCTGCCCCAGCTGCTCGGCGGCGGCGCTGATCGAACCGCTGTCGATCACTGCCAGGAAGGCCTGCATTTCATCAAGCGTCGTCTTCATGCCGCCATTATTGACTGCACGGCAAGAGTGATTGGCGTGAAGACCGGTTTTTCAGCCAAGGACGGCGGCGCAGACTGCGCAGCCTCTTCCCCTGCTGGACCCTGTCATGATCCGTGGCATTCCCCTCGCCCTGCTGGCGTTGACCCTCGGCGCGTTCGCCATCGGCACCACCGAATTCGTCATCGTCGGCCTGATCCCGACCATCGCCGCCGACCTGCAGGTCAGCCTGCCCTCGGCCGGCCTGCTGGTCTCGCTGTATGCACTGGGCGTGGCCATCGGTGCGCCGGTGCTGACCGCGCTGACCGGCCGCGTGCCGCGCAAGACCCTGCTGGTGGCGCTGATGGTGCTGTTCACCCTCGGCAACGTCATCGCCTTCATGGCGCCGGGCTACACCTCGCTGATCGCCGCGCGCATCCTCACCGGCCTGGCGCACGGTGTGTTCTTCTCGATCGGCGCGATCATCGCCACTGCCGTGGTGCCGAAGGAGAAGGCCGCCAGCGCAATCGCGATCATGTTCACCGGCCTGACCGTGGCGCTGGTGACCGGTGTGCCGCTGGGCACCTTCATCGGCCAGCACCTGGGCTGGCGCGCCACCTTCCTGGCCGTGGCCGGCCTCGGCGTGATAGCCCTGCTGGGCGCGCTGCTGTTCGTTCCGCGCAACCTGCCGCAGAGCGCACCGGCCAGCTTCCGCCAGCAGCTGGCGGTGCTGGGCCAACCGCGCCTGTTGCTGGTCTACGCAATGACCGCACTGGGTTACGGCGGCACCTTCCTGGCCTTCACCTATCTGGCGCCGATCCTGCAGGACGTCACCGGCTTCTCGGCCAATGCGGTCAGCCTGGTGCTGCTGGTCTACGGCGTGTCGGTGGCGATCGGCAACCTGTGGGGCGGTCGACTCGCCGACCGCCTGGGCCCGGTGCCGGCGTTGAAGCGCATCTTCGCGCTGCTGGCCATCGTGCTGTTCGTGCTCACCTTCACCGCCTCCAACAGCGTGCTGATGCTGCTGACGGTGCTGGCGCTGGGGGCCGTCGCCTTCGGAAACGTGCCAGGCCTGCAGGTCTACGTGGTCAAGCAGGCGCAGCGCTATGCGCCGCAGGCCACCGATGTGGCCTCGGGCCTGAACATCGCCGCATTCAACATCGGCATCGCCCTGGGCGCCTCGCTGGGTGGGCTGGTGGTGGAGCACATCGGCCTGATGCATACGCCGTGGCTGGGCGCGCTGGTGGTGGTTGGCGCCTACGCGCTGACCGCGCTCAGTGGTCGCCTCGACCGTCGCGATGGTATCGACCCGCGCGCCGACGGCATTGCCGCCACCGCGCATTGATTCATGCAATGCACCGTTGCCGGCATGCATACGGTGCCTGCCCTACCCTCTTCTCCTGCTACTCCCTTCCCCCCGTTGGAGCTTCCCATGACTGTCCCCGCCTTTGGTCTCGGCACCTTCCGCCTGAAGGACCAGACCGTGATCGACTCGGTGCGCAACGCGCTGGAGGTCGGCTACCGCGCCGTTGATACCGCGCAGATCTACGGCAATGAAGCCGAAGTCGGCCAGGCCATCGCCGAATCGGGTGTGCCGCGCGACGATCTGTACCTGACCACCAAGGTGTGGATCACCGAGTTCAAGCACGATGCGTTGCTGGCCAGCCTGCGCACCAGCCTGGAAAAACTGCGCACCGACCGCGTCGACCTGGCGCTGATCCACTGGCCGTCGCCGAACGACAAGGTCGACGTGCCGATGGAGGAATACCTGCCGGCACTGGCCGAAGCCAAGGCGCAGGGACTGGCCCGGGAGATCGGCATCTCCAACTTCACCATCGCGCAGACCCGCAAGGCGATCGAGATCCTCGGTGCCGACGCGATCGCCACCAACCAGGTCGAGATCCATCCGTACCTGCAGAACCGCCTGCTGGTGAAGTTCCTGCAGGACAACGGCATCCACATCACCGCCTACATGAGCCTGGCCTATGGCGAAGTGCTGAAGGACCCGGTGATCCAGGCCATCGCCGGCCGCCACCAGGCCACCCCGGCACAGGTAGCGCTGGCCTGGGCGCTGCAGCAGGGCTTCTCGGTCATTCCGTCGTCGACCAAGCGCGACAACCTCGCCGCCAACCTCGACGCGGCGGCCGTGCGCCTGACCGACGAAGACATGGCGCAGATCGCCAAGCTCGACCGCGGCCATCGCCTGGCCAACCCGGAAGGCATCGCCCCGGCCTGGGATTGATCCCGACCGTGTTTGCGGCACCGAATCGGTGGGTGCCGACCTTGGTCGGCACTGGCCTGTGATCGATCGCTGAAACAACGTGCCGACCAAGGTCGGCACCTACCGAAGGCGGGGTTATCCCTCCTCCTGCAGCAACCAGCCACGCATGGCGGCACTCACTTCTTCCGGCTTCTCCATCGGCGCCAGGTGCCCGCAATCGGGCACCACCACCAGCTGCGAATGCGGCACCAGCGCGTGCATTTCCTCGCTCACTGCCAGCGGCGTGATGCGGTCGTTGGCACCGCACACGATCAGCAGCGGGTCACGGTAACCCGCCAGCACGTCATGCCCATCGCGGCGCTCCAGCGCGCTCTGGCGCAGGAACACTTCGGCGCCCAGCCGCGCGGTCATGTCGCGCACGCGCTGAACCAGCACGTAGTCGTCCAGCCGCGAGGCATCGATGTAGCTGCGCATCAGTGCATCACCGAAGCCATGGAATTTCCCCGGCAGGCGCACGCTGGCACGTTGGTTGCGACGCTGCTCTGCGCGCTCGGGCGAGTCGGCATGGATCGAGGTGTCGATCAATGCCAGCTGCACTACCCGCTCCGGAGCGATACGCAGGATCTGCTGGGCGACGAAGCCACCGAGTGAGAAGCCGGCCAGCGCAAACCGCTCCGGTGCCTGCGCCAGCACGTCTTCGGCCACCGCCTGCAGGGTTTCTCCCCGGGTCTGGTCGCCCACCGTGCAGTCGGCGATATCGGCCAGGTTGGCCAGCTGGGCGCGCCACAGCTCGGCATCGTTGAGCAGGCCGGGGAGCAGCAGCAGGGGAATACGGTCGGTCATGGCGGTATTGTCGCGCCAGTACAGTGACAGAGCCATGCCGCATCGGGCCGTTGGGTTGTAGAGTCGAGCTTGCGAGACGGCTCCACAGCCAGTCGAGCATGGCTCGACTCTACAGAAGGCAACGACACGGACGCGACCATGGCAGACCCCTACAACAGCGGCATCCCCTCCCCTCCGGCGCTGCGCTTCGACGATTCGCTGGTCACCACCGCCTTCGAGCTGCCCGGCTACCGTGTGGCGCGCAACCTGGGCGTGGTGCGTGGCATCACCGTGCGCTCGCGCTCGATCGTCGGCAATTTCCTCGGCGGCATCCAGACCCTGTTCGGCGGCAACATCACCATCTACACCGAACTGTGCGAACAGGCCCGCGAGGAAACCTACCGCGACATGGTCAAGCACGCGCGGCAACTGGGCGCCAACGCGATCATCGGCATGCGCTACGACGCCACCGATGTGATGACCGGGCTGACCGAGGTGCTGTGCTATGGCACGGCGGTGGTGGTGGAACCCCTGCGCTGAGGCCGGTGTGCCGCCGGGCGTGATTCACTCCACCGGGGGCACCTCAGGCACCTCGACCTGCTGCACCGGCAGGGTCACCATCATCACCGTCGGGTCGTCCGGGTCCAGCTTGGTCTTGAAGCCCAAGCTCTGGCACATCGCCAGCATGGTGCTGTTCTCGCGCAGGACCTGGCCCTCGACCACATCCAGGCCCAGCCACTTGGCGTACTCGATCATGATCGCCATCAGCCGCCAGCCGATACCGTGGCCCTTCAGGTCCGAGCGGATCAGGATGCCGTACTCGCCGCGGTGGTAATCGGCGTCAGCGTGCAGGCGCACCGCGCCGAGCATCTCGCCGCTGCGCGGTTCAATCGCCACCAGTGCGATCGAGCGCGCGTAGTCCAGCTGGGTCAGGCGCGCGATGAATTCGTGGCTGAAGTGCTTCACCGACTGGAAGAAGCGCAGGCGCAGGTCCTCGTCGCTGACACGGGCGAAGAACGCGCGGAACAGCGCGTCGTCTTCCGGCCGCACCGGCCGTACGAAGGCGCGGCCGCCGTCGGACAGTTCGATGGTGCGCTCCCACTCCTTCGGGTACGGGAACACCGAGAAACGGGGGTGGCCGCGGCCCTTGTGCAGGATGCGCGAGGGCGCAATGGCGATGCGTGCGTCGAGGGCGAGGATGCCCTTGCCATCGACCAGCAGCGGATTGATGTCCAGCGTGCGTACTTCGGGAATATCGGCGGCCAGCTGGGCCAGCTTCACCAATGCCAGCGCCAGTGCACGCTCGTCGGCCGCTGGCACGTCACCGTAGGCCTTGAGGATGCGCGAGGCACGGGTCTGGCCGATCAGTTCGTGGGCCAGGCGCAGGTCCAGCGGCGGCAGTGCCAGCGCCTTGTCGTTGATCACTTCGACCGCAGTGCCGCCACGGCCGACCACGATCACCGGGCCGAACGTGGCGTCGTCGGCGATGCCGACGATCAGCTCGCGCGCCTTCGGGCGGACGATGGTCGGCTGCACCAGCAGGCCATCGATGCGTGCATCGGGCCGCAGCTGGCGGGCACGCGACAGGATTGCATTGGCCGCGCTCTGCACCGCGGGCAGCGTGCCCAGGTTGAGGCGCACGCCATCCACTTCCGACTTGTGCGGAATGTCCGGCGACAGGATCTTCAACGCCACGCTGGCGCCGCGCTCCAGCAGCGGCTGCGCCAGGTCCATCGCCTCGTGCGCATCGCGCGCGTGCATCACCGGCGCGGACGGAATGCCGTAGGCCTTCAGCAGCTCATGGGTGGCCAGCGGGTCCAGCCACTGCTGGCCATTGGCCAGCGCGGCATCGACCAGCGCGCGCGCAGCCGCCGCATCGACATTGAAATCCTGTGGCAGGCTGGGCGGCGTTTCCATCAGCGCGTTCTGCGCTTCGCGGTAGCGCACCAGATGCTGGAAGCCACGCACGGCTTCGGCCTCGGTCGGATAGGTCGGCACCCGCGCCGCGTTGAGCGTGGCGGTGGCCTGGTCGTCGTTGCCCAGCCACACCGCGAACACCGGCTTG
Source organism: Stenotrophomonas sp. Sm6012 (assembly GCF_030985895.1). Lineage (NCBI taxonomy): Bacteria > Pseudomonadati > Pseudomonadota > Gammaproteobacteria > Lysobacterales > Lysobacteraceae > Stenotrophomonas > Stenotrophomonas sp. Sm6012. The sequence goes on from NZ_JAPTFX010000153.1 coordinate 6,062, forward strand.
TCGCGGTGGTGGCGCGGGCGCAGGCCGAGCGTGCGGGTCAGCGCCTGCGCTGCATCGGCGGACGAGGTGAACGCGGTCGGCACGTTGACCACCATCACCGCGTCGTTTTCGTTGTCGGCCAGCAGCGCTTCGATGGCCGAGGCGTAGCGGTCACCGTCGGCATCGACCACGATGTCGACCGGATTGCTGCGCGACCAGCCCTGCGGCAGCACCGCGTCGAGCTTTTCGATGGTGCTCTCGGACAGGTTGGCCAGCGTGCCCCGCAATGCGATCAGCTGGTCCACCGCGAGGCGGCCGACACCGCCGCCGTTGCTGAGGATGGCCAGGCGGCGGCCGGGGAAGGTGCCCAGCCGCCCCAGCGACTCGGCGGCAGTGAACAGTTCGTCCAGCGCGCCGACGCGCAGCAGGCCGGCGCGGTTGAACGCCGCGCCGTAGACATCGTCGGCGCGGGCGAGCGCCTGCACGTGGGTATCGCGGCTGCCCGGCTGCACGCGTTCGGCGCGGCCCGACTTCACCACCACCACCGGCTTGGCACGGGCGGCCGCACGCGCGGCCGACATGAACTTGCGCGCGTCCTTGATCTGCTCGACGTAGAGCAGGATGGCGCGGGTGCGGTAGTCGGTGGCGAAGTAATCGAGCAGATCGCCGAAGTCGACATCCATCGTGTCGCCCAGCGAGACCACGGCAGAGAATCCGACCGAGCGCGCCACGCCCCATTCCACCAGTGCGGCGGCGATGGCCGAGGATTCGGAGATCAGCGCGAGGTCGCCGGCCTGCGGGAAATGCGCGGCGATGCTGGCGTTGAGCCGCGCATGCGGCGCGATCACGCCCAGGCAGTGCGGGCCAAGGATGCGCAGGCCATGCGTGCGCGCCACCGCCTCCACCTGCGCCGACAGCGAGCCGGGGCCTTCGCCCAGGTGCGCGGTGAGGATGATCGCCGCCTGCACGCCGCGCTCGGCGGCGGTGCGCACCACCTGAGGCACGATCGCCGCCGGCGCGGTGATCACCACCAGGTCCGGCACCCAGTCCAGGTCCTTCAGCCGTTTGACCGTGCGGATGCCATCGATCTCGGCATGTCGCGGGTTGATCCAGGCCACCTTGCCGGGAAAGCCGGTGCCACGCAGGTTGCGCATCACCGCCCGGCCGGCCGAACGCTCACGCGGGCTGCCACCGATCACCGCGACCGACTGCGGGCGGAACACGGACTGCAGATGGTAGGTACTCATGCGCCTACGGTACCCAAAAAGGGGACGGAGGGGATTAAGTCGTTTGTGGCACAAACGACTTAATCCCCTCCGTCCCCTTTTTGTTCTGCGTGCCGACCAAGGTCGGCACCTACCAAAGGCGGGGTTCCGGCTTACAGCAGCGTGCCGTGCAGGATCATCGCGGCGATGCTGAAATAGATCACCAGGCCGGTCACGTCCACCAGGGTGGCGACGAACGGGGCCGAGGCGCTGGCAGGGTCGAAGCCGAGGCGCTTCAGGATGAACGGCAGCATCGAGCCGGACAGCGAGCCGAAGGTGACGATGCCGACCAGCGCCGCACCGATGGTGATCGCCAGCAGGATCCAGTGCTCGCCGTAGTCGTGCAGGCCGCCCAGCTGCCAGATCACGATGCGCACGATGGCCAGGCAGCCGAGGATGGCACCCAGTACCATGCCGGTCGGGATCTCGCGCAGGGCCACCTTCCACCAGTCGCGCAGGCGCAGTTCGCGCAGCGCCAGGCTGCGGATCAGCAGCGAGGTGGCCTGCGAGCCGGAGTTGCCACCCGAACTCATGATCAATGGAATGAACAGGGTCAGCACCACCGCGCGTGCCAGCTCGTCCTCGTAATGCTGCATGGCGCTGGCGGTGAGCATCTCGCCCAGGAACAGCACGCTCAGCCAGCCAGCACGCTTGCGCAGCATCTCAAGGAAGCCGATCTGCATGTACGGCTTGTCCAGCGCTTCCATGCCGCCGAACTTGTGCGCATCCTCGGTGGATTCCTCGATCAGCGCATCCAGCACGTCATCGACGGTGACGATGCCGAGCATCTGCTGTTGCGCGTCGACCACCGGGATCGCCAGCAGGTCGTGGCGGCGGATCAGCCGTGCCACTTCTTCCTGGTCCATCAGCGCGTCAACGGTCACCGGCGGGTTGACCTGGGCTACGTCCAGGATCGATTCCTCCGGCAATCCGGTGATCAGCCGGCGCATGGTCACCACCTGCTGGAGGTGCTGGCTGGCCGGGTCCAGAACGTAGATCGCGTACACCGTTTCGCGGGTGCGCTCGACCTGGCGGATGTGCTGCAGGGTCTGCGCCACGGTCCAGCTGGCGGGCACCGCCACGTACTCGGTGGTCATCAGCGCGCCAGCGGTGTTGGGCGGGTAGCTCAGCAGCTTCTGGATGGCCTGGCGCGCATCGGTGCCCAGCAGTGGGATCAACCGCGCGCGCTCGTCCTCGTCCAGCTCGTGCACGATGTCGGTGGCACGGTCGTCGGCCATCAGCCCGAGCAGGGCGGCGGCACGGGCCGGCGGCAACGCGGCCACCAGCTCGCCACTGCGGTGCAGTTCCGGCGCTTCGAGCATCTTCACCGCACGAGGCAACGGCAGCGCCGCCAGCGTGTCCGCGGCGCGCATCAGCTCCAGCGTATTGAGGAACTCCACCGCGTCGGCGGTGTTGTAGTTCGCCAGGGGTGCGGCCAGGGCAGCAGCATCGGCCCCTGCGCGCAGCAATTGCTTCTGGTTCATCGGTTCTGCCTTGTGGGGGTGCGACCTCGCGCAACGCCAACGCAGGCAAACCGTCCCGATGTCAGGCGGTGGCCATCGCTGGCGTCGAACGAGGTCGACTTCTACTGTCGCTGGACATGGGTTGGGGACTCCGGGATGCGTGTGCCGGCGGACGCGCCGCCAGCGGCGGGGAGTCTGGACCTGCCGGGCAGGCAGGTCAACCCGGGGCCAGCCGGCAGCGTTGCCCGCACGCGTGTCCTCGTGCGTACACGCACCGGCGCGCATAATGTCGCGGTGGCGTTCGCCATCCCTTTCCTCCTCCGAACGGACGCGCGGCCGGTTCCCCCGATGACCAGGTATTCCCATGCATAGCGGCGGTCTGGAACTGGCGCTGGTACTGCTGCTGGCGGCGGTCATCGCCGTGCCGGTGTTCAAGAAGTTCGGCTTTGGCGCGGTGCTGGGTTACCTGGCGGCCGGCGTGGTGCTGGGCCCGGACGGGCTGGGCTTCGTGCAGGACGCCGACCGCATCCTCGGCGCCGCCGAGATCGGTGTGGTGATGCTGCTGTTCGTGATCGGCCTGGAACTGTCGCCGGCACGCCTGAAGGTGATGCGGCGCTCGGTGTTCGGTGCCGGTGCGGCGCAGGTCGCGCTGTCCGGGCTGGTACTGGGCGGGCTGTTGCTGCTCGATCATTTCCAGTGGAAAAGCGCGCTGGTGGTGGGTGTGGCGCTGGCGCTGTCGTCCACCGCGGTGGGCCTGCAGCTGCTGTCCGAGCACAAGGCGATCAACAGCGACCATGGCCGGCTGGGCTTTGCCATCCTGCTGTTCCAGGACCTGATCGCGATCCCGCTGCTGGCGGCCATCCCGCTGCTGGGCGGGGTCAAGAACGAGACGCTGCGCTGGGAGGACGCGGCCGTGGCGCTGGGCGCGCTGGCGGTGGTGATCCTGTGCGGGCGGCCGGTGCTGCGCAGGGTGTTCAGCATCATTGCGCGCACCCGCAGCCCGGAAGTGTTCACCGCCACCGCCCTGCTGGTGGTGCTGGGCACCGCCTGGTTCATGCAGGAAGCAGGCCTCAGCCCCAGCCTCGGCGCCTTCCTGGCCGGCGTGCTGTTGTCCGATTCGGAGTTCCGGCACGAACTGGAAGCACAGATCGAGCCGTTCAAGGGGCTGCTGCTCGGCCTGTTCTTCATCGCCGTGGGCATGGGCATCGACCTCGACCGCATCGCGTCCGAGCCGTGGCTGATCGCCGCGGGCGTCGGCATCCTGCTGGTGGTCAAGTTCGGCCTGCTGTACGTGATCGGGCGTATTGCAAGGCTCAGTTCGCGGCAGTCGCTATTGCTGGGCAGTGTGTTGTGGCTGGGCGGTGAATTCGCCTTCGTGGTGTTCAACGAAGCGCAGCGCGCGCACCTGCTGGGCAACGCCAACCATGACCGGCTGGTGGCCATCGTCGGCCTGTCGATGGCGATCACGCCGCTGCTGATGATCGCGCTGCTCAAGCTGCTCGGCCAGGAGAAGGCCGCGCCGCGCCAGGCCGCCGAGGCTGACAAGGTGGCACCGGACAACCGGCCGAAAGTGCTGATCGCCGGCATGGGCCGCTTCGGCCAGGTGATCGCGCGCCTGTTGACCGCGCAGAAGGTGCCGTTCGTGGCGCTGGAGGCGAACCCGGACACCGTGGCCGACCTGCGCCGCTTCGGCAACCAGCTGTACTACGGCGACCCGACCCGGCCGGAGATGCTGCGCGCGGCCGGTGGCGAGCACATCGATGTGTTCGTGATCACCGTGGATGACCCGGAGACCAACCTGCGCGCGGTGCGCATGGTGCGCCGGCTGTATCCGGATGCGACGGTGCTGGCGCGAGCGCGCAACCGCCAGCATGCGTGGCGCCTGATGGACATGTCGGCCGAGCCGTTCCGCGAAGTGTTCGGCACCAGCCTGGAGATGAGCGGGCGTGTGCTGACCGCGCTGGGTATTGCGGCCAACGTGGCCGAGCGCCATGTGCAGCGCTTCCGCGAACATGACGAACAGCTGCTGCGCGACCAGTACCTGGTCTACGACGACGAGGCGGCGGTGATCCAGACCTCGCGCGATGCGCGCAACGACCTGATGCACCTGTTCGAGGCCGACGCGGAAAGCGACGACACGTAGGCGTGCCGACCAA
>NZ_JAPTFX010000154.1:0-10656 GCF_030985895.1 Stenotrophomonas sp. Sm6012
CGCTGGAACAGCGCATCGCCGAAGGCCTGGTCAAGGTCAATGGTGAAGTCGCGCAGACCGGCATGTCGGTCAAGAGCGGCGACAAGATCGAGCTGGACGGCCGCGGCTTCGTCGCCACCGCCCTGGCCGAACCCTCGCGCGTGCTGGTCTACAACAAGCCGGAAGGCGAAGTGACCACCCGCGAAGACCCCGAAGGCCGACCGACCGTATTCGAATCGCTGCCGCCGCTGAAGGGCGCGCGCTGGATCGCGATCGGCCGCCTCGACATCAACACCACCGGCCTGCTGCTGGCCACCACCGACGGTGAGCTGGCCAACGCCATGATGCACCCGTCGTTCGAGGTCGAGCGCGAGTACGTGGTGCGCGTGCGCGCCCCGGAAGGCGAGGAAAAGGTCTCCGACGCCATCGTCGACCGCCTCTCCCGCGGCGTTGCGCTGGAAGACGGCCCGGCCAAGTTCGACGAGATCGAGCGCATCGGCGGCACGGATTCGCACGACTGGTTCCGCGTCGTGGTGAAGGAAGGCCGCAACCGCGAAGTGCGCCGCCTGTGGGAATCGCAGGGCTGCCAGGTCAGCCGCCTGAAGCGCACCCGCTACGGCAAGGTCAGCCTGCCGCGCGAACTGGCCCGCGGCCATTCGGTGGAACTGGGTACCGCCCAGGTGGAAGCCCTGCGCGCGCAGCTGAAGCTGGAAGAAGGCGCGCCGTCGGCGCTGACCCTGCAGCCGGTGATCGGCCAGCGCCGCGCCGCCAAGACCACCGTGCGCGTGCGCGAGGGTGGCCGTGGCAATGCCTACGTCAACGGCCACAACACCGCTGATGAAGGCCGCGAGCTGCGTCGCTTCGACAACGTGCGCGAAGATCGCGGCCGTGGTCGCGGCGGCAAGGGCGGCGGTTTCAAGGGCGGCCTGACGGTCAGCGGTGAAGCCGCGGCCAAGCAGTCGCAGAAGCCGTTCAAGCAGCGCGCGCAGAAGAACGACCGTTCGCTGCCGGAAGGCAATCCGGCGGCGTTCCGCACCTGGTACGTGCCGGATGGCGTGAGCACCGGCCCGAGCGGCCATCGCAACGCTGGTCCGGGCGCACGTGGCCCGGGTGCCCGTGGTCCGGGTGCAGGCGGCCAGGGCCGTCCATACGGCAAGCCGAAGGGTCCGGGCGCAGGCGCCGGTGGCGGCCAGGGCCGTGGCGGTTTCGGTGGTGAAGGCCGTGGCGGCGCAGGCGGCCAGGGTCGTCCGGCCGGCGCGGGCAACCGCTCGCAGGGCCAGGGCAACAAGCACCCGTACGGCCATCCGGGCAATGCCCCCAGCTTCCCGTCCGACCACGCGACCCCGGGCTTCAACCCGTATGGCAGCCCGAAGCCGGCACACGGTGCCCGTCCCGGCGGCCGTGGTCCGGGCGGCGGCAACCGTGGCCCGGGCGGTAACCGTGGTCCCGGTGGTCCGGGTGGCAACCGTGGCCCGGGTGGCCCCGGCGGCAACCGTGGTCCGGGCGGCCCGCGCCGCAGCGGCCCGCGCGGCGGCTGATCGCCGATACGCTTGAAATGAGAAACCCCGGCTCCGGCCGGGGTTTTTCGTTAGTGCGCGCCGAACGGCAAAAGCGACTTAATTCCCTCCGTCCCCTTTTCGCGGGTTCAGCGGCGCCGGATCACGAACGAGGAACCGTCCACGCCCAGGTCCCAGCCACGGCCGCTACCGGCCAGTGCCAGCGACACGTCGCCCTTGGTCATCGCCACGGCGCCACCGGAGCGGATCGCGCCGGCGTGCGCCCCCAGCGCCACGTACTTGCCGAGCAGGTCGTCCAGCGAATAGGCACCGGTGAAGCGGCCCTTGCCGTCGACGATCTTCGATTTGCCAACGGTCAGGCCACCGCCGGTGACCTTGATGCGCACCGGAATGCGCGCGCCGTTGGTGCACTGGATGGTGCCGGTGCCCGAGGCGGTCTTGTAGAACAGCGACCAGCCGGACAGGTTGTAGCGCAGGTCGCAGTCGATGTTGCCGGCCGCCTGCGCTGCAGGAGCGGTCAGCGCGGTGGCGAGCAGGCCCAGGGCCAGCAGCAGGGGGAACTTCATGGTGTCATCCGGTGGGAAAAGGCGGCGCTCAGGCGCGCTCGTCCAGGTGGAAGGCATCGGCATCGAGCATCGCCGGGAAGCGTGCGCGGTGCGCGGCCAGCGCCTCGGCCGAGATCGTGGTGGTCACCACCTGCTCGCGTTCGCGGATTTCGACCTGCGGCTGGCCGAGGAAATCGATCACGGCGCTGTCGCCGGCGTAATGCAACTGGTTGCCGTCCACGCCGATGCGATTGACCGCCGCCACGAAGCACAGGTTCTCGATGGCCCGCGCGCGCAGCAGCGTCTTCCACGCGTAGGCACGCGCCGACGGCCAGTTGGCGACGAAGACCTGCAGGTCGAAGTCCAGCTGCCCGGGGCGCTCGACGTCGTAGCGGTTGCGGCAGAACACCGGGAAGCGCAGGTCGTAGCAGACCTGCGGATTGATCCGCCAGCCCTTCCACTCCACGCTCAGGCGCTCGCGGCCGGCGGCATAGCGCTCGTGCTCGCCGCCGTAACGGAACAGGTGACGCTTGTCGTAGTACTCCAGTGCGCCTTCCGGCGTGGCAAACAGCAGGCGGTTGTAGACACCCTCGCCTTCACGCAGCTGCACGCTGCCGATCACCGCCGCGTTCAACGCCTTGGCCTGCTCACGCACCCAGGCCACGGTCGGGCCATCCATGCCTTCGGCCTGGGCGATGGCCTCGTTGGAGAAGCCGCTGGTGAAGGTCTCCGGCAGGATCACCAGGTCGGTGGTGCCGGCCAGCGGCGCCAGCAACGTACCGTAATAGGCACGGTTGGCGGCCGGGTCGTGCCAGCGGGTATCGCCCTGGACGAGGGAAATGCGCAGGTCCTGCATGTTCAGCTCTCCACTCACAGCAGGCGCAGGCGTTCGATCGCCGCGTCCATCGTCGCTTCATTCTTGGCGAAGCACAGCCGTACCAGGCGCTGGCCGGCCGGCGGGTTCTCGTAGAACGGCGACAGCGGAATGGCGGTGACGCCCTTCTCGATGGTCAGCCACTTCACGAACTCATGGTCCGGCAGGTCGCTGATGGCCGAGTAATCGACCAGCTGGAAATAGCCGCCCGGCACCGGCAGCGCCTTCAGCCGGGTGCCGGCCAGCTGCTCGCGGAAGCGATCGCGCTTGGCCTGGTAGAACGCGCCCAGCTCCAGGTGATGCTCGGGCTCGTCACGGATCATCGCGGCGAAACCGTACTGTGCCGGGCCGAAGCTGGTGAAGGTGTTGTACTGGTGGACCTTGCGGAACTCGGCGGTCAACGCCGGCGGCGCGATCGCATAACCGATCTTCCAGCCGGTGCAGTGGTAAGTCTTGCCGAAGCTGGAGATCACGAACGCACGCTCGCGCAGTTCCGGGTAGCGCAGCGCCGATTCGTGGCGGCGACCGTCATAGATGATGTGCTCGTACACCTCATCGGAGATCAGGTAGATCTGCGTGCCGCGCAGCAGCTCGGCCAGCGCCTGCATGTCCTGCGCCGACAGCATCGCGCCGGACGGGTTGTGCGGGGTGTTGACGATCAGCATGCGGGTGCGCGGGGTGATCGCCGCACGCACGCGGTCCCAATCGACGGCAAAGGTCTGCGGGTCCAGCGACACATGCACGGCCTTGGCGCCGGCCAGGTCGATCGCCGGCTCGTAGCAGTCGTAGGCCGGGTCGAGCACGATCACTTCCTCGCCGGCACGCACCACGGCGTGGATGGCATTGAAGATGGCCTCGGTGCCGCCGCTGGTGACGGTGATCTCGCTGTCGGCATCCACCTGCGCGCCGTAGCAGTCCTGCGCCTTCTGCGCGATGGCCTGGCGCAGCGGCGCCACGCCGGTCATCGGCGGGTACTGGTTGAGACCGGCCGCCATCGCCCTGGCGGTTTCATCAATCAGGCGCTGCGGTGCGGAAAAGTCCGGGAAGCCCTGGCCGAGGTTGACCGCGCCGTGTTCGGCGGCGAGCTGGGACATCACGGTGAAGATCGTGGTACCGACCTTGGGCAGCTTGGTGTTCGGTTGCATCGGCCTGGGGAATGGGAGGAGAGAGATTCCTGAGTTTACGCAATCCGCGCTGCGGTAGTGCCGGCCTTGAAGCCGGACCTCGATACGCTGGAGAACCTGCACTTCCTGTGTGGCCTGCATGGCCGCCGTGCACGGCAGATGCCCGGCAACGCGCTGGCCATCGTCGGCCTGGCCGGCTACGAGGACACCCTGGTCCGTCACCTGTCCGCCGGGCAGAAGCGGCGGTTGGCGCTCGCGCGCATCTGGCTGTCGCCGGCACCGCTGTGGCTGCTCGACGAACCTTACGCCAACCTCGACCTGGAGGGCATCACCCTGGTCAACCGGATGATCTCGGCGCATCTGCGCGCCGGGGGCGCGGCGCTGGTCACCACCCATGGCGCCTATGCCGCCCCGCCGGTACGCACCCGCCAACTCGACCTCGGCGGTGCCGCATGATCGCGCCTGGCACCGAACCAGGCCTGTGGCAGACCGCGGGCGCCCTGCTCAAGCGCGACCTGCGCCTGCTCTGGCGCCGTCGCGGCGATGCACTGCAGCCGCTGTTGTTTGCCGTGCTGGTGGTGGTGTTGTTCGCATTGGCCCAGGGCCGTGAGCCGCAACTGCTGGCCGCCACCGCCGGTGCGGTGCTGTGGCTGGCGGTGCTGCTGGCCGGCCAGCTGTCGCTGGATTCACTGTTCCGTTCCGATGCCGAAGACGGCTCGCTGGAGCAATGGCTGCTGGCGCCGGTACCGTTGGCGTGGCTGGTGCTGGTGCGCGTGCTGCTGCATTGGGCCACCACCGCGCTGCCGTTGATCGTGGTCAGCCCGTTGCTGGCGGAAATGCTGCATCTGCCGCATGACCAGCTGCCGATGTTGCTGGCATCGTTGCTGCTGGGAACGCCGTTGCTGAGCCTGATCGGTGGCGTGGTCGCCGCGCTGACCGTAGGCATCCGACGCTCTGGTATTCTCGTGGCGTTGCTGTCGTTGCCGCTGTACGTGCCGGTGCTGGTGTTCGGCGCAGGCAGCCTGGCGGCAGCCGGACGCGGACAGGATCCGGTCGGTGCGCTGCTGATGCTGGGCGCCGGCCTGCTGGTCGCGCTGGTGCTGGCTCCGCTGGCCACCGCTGCTGCAATACGTATTTCTCTGAGTTGACCGAGCTGAGAGCCAATCCACCCCTGCTGGATAGCCGCCACGCATGAATCCGATTGTCCGCTGGTTCCACCAACTCGGTTCGCCCCCCACGTTCGACCGATTCGCTGCCCGCTGGTCGCGGGTGTTCTATCTCGCCGCGGTTCCGGTGCTGCTGGTCGGCATGTGGCAAGCGCTGCTGGTGGTGCCGCCGGAAGCCAAGCAGCTGGACAGCTTCCGCATCCTCTACATCCACGTGCCCAGTGCCTGGATGAGCCTGTTCGTGTTCGCGCTGATGGCGCTGTATGCCGCTATTGCCCTGATCTGGCGGATCAAGGTCTGCGAGATCCTGGCCATGGCCTGCGCACCGATGGGCGCCGGCTTTACCCTGATCACCCTGCTGACCGGCAGCATCTGGGGCAAGGGCACCTGGGGCACCTGGTGGGACTGGGACCCGCGCATGACCAGCGAGCTGGTGCTGCTGTTCCTGTACCTGGGCGTGATCGGCCTGTACCACGCCATCGAGGACCGCCGCAGCGCCGCACGCGCGGCCGGCCTGCTGGCCATCGTCGGCGTCAGCCTGCTGCCGGTGATCCGCTATTCAGTGGACTGGTGGGGCGGCCTGCACCAGCGCCAGTCGATCAACGTGTTCGGTGAATCGGCGATCAGCAGCGCGATGATCGCGCCGCTGTGGTGGATGGTGATCGGCACCAAGTTCTGGTTCGCCGGTTCGGTACTGGCCAAGGCGCGCGCCGACAACCTCGACCGCGAGGCCGGCAAGGCCTGGGTCGGCGGTCGCGTCGATGCCACGCGCCCGTCCCGGGAGGCCCAGCCATGACCCACCTGCCCTATGTAATCGGCGCCTATGCGGTGTTCGTGCTGGTGCTTGGCGCCGATGCCATCGGCTCGTGGCTGCGCCTGCGCGTGGCGCGCCGGTTGGCCCTGGCCCGGCAGCAGCGCCAGCAGACCCGTGCCGGCCGGCAGGATGCGGCCGCGCCGCTGTCGACGGAGCTGGAACGATGACCCCGGTTCAGCGTCGCCGCCTGGTGTGGGTATTGCTGGCCCTGCTAGCCTCCGGCCTGGCCACCGCGCTGGTGGCGATGGCGCTGGAGCGCAACATCGCCTACCTGTACACGCCCGCCGAAGTGCTGCGTGGCGATGTCGATGCGCAGTCGCGCTTCCGCCTCGGTGGCATGGTGGTGAAAGGCTCCTTCAATCGCCCGGTCGGCTCGCTGGAGGCGCGCTTCGAGGTGACCGACGGCGATGCACAGCTGCCGGTGACGACCTCGCGGATCCTGCCGGACATGTTTGCCGAGGGCACCGCAGTGGTTGCCAGTGGCCGCCTGCAGGACGGCGTCTTCGTCGCCGACGAAGTGCTGGCCAAGCACGATGAGAAGTACGTGCCGAAGGAAGTGGCCGACAAGATGGGCGATGCCCATCGCAAGCACGACGTGCCGGTGACGGCACCCGAGGTGCGCTGAGTGCTGCCCGAACTGGGTCAGATCCTGCTGTTGTGCGCGTTGCTGGCCTCGCTGCTGCAGGCTGGCCTGCCGCTGGTCGGCGCGCATCGCAACAACCCGGCCTGGATGGCGGTGGCGCGACCGGCCGCCTTCGCCCAGCTGCTGCTGGTCGCCGGCGCGTTCGCGGTGCTGACCGCCGCATTCGTGCAGCAGGATTTCTCGGTGCGCTACGTGGCCGAGAACTCCAATTCGCTGCTGCCGATGATCTACCGCTATTCGGCGGTGTGGGGTGCGCACGAAGGCTCGCTGCTGATGTGGGCACTGGTACTGGCGCTATGGACCGGCGCAGTGGCGGCGTTCTCGCGGCACCTGCCGGCACCGGTGCAGGCGCGCGTACTGGCGGTGATGGGTGTGGTCAGTGTCGGCTTCCTCGCCTTCCTGATCTTCACCTCCAATCCGTTCCTGCGCCTGAATCCGGCGCCGCTGGAAGGCCGCGACCTCAATCCGCTGCTGCAGGACCCGGGGCTGATCATCCATCCGCCGATGCTGTACCTGGGCTACGTCGGCTTCGCGGTACCGTTCGCGTTCGCGGTGGCGGCGCTGCTGGAAGGCCGCGTCGACGCGCGCTGGCTGCGCTGGACGCGGCCCTGGACCAACGTCGCCTGGGGTTTCCTGACCCTGGGCATCGCGCTCGGCAGCTGGTGGGCCTATTACGAGCTGGGCTGGGGCGGCTGGTGGTTCTGGGACCCGGTGGAGAACGCCAGCTTCATGCCGTGGCTGGTTGGTGCGGCACTGATCCACTCGCAGGCGGTAACTGAGAAGCGCGGCACCTTCGGCAGCTGGACCCTGCTGCTGGCGATCGCCGCCTTCGCACTATCCCTGCTGGGGACCTTCCTGGTGCGCTCCGGCGTACTGACCAGCGTGCATTCGTTCGCCGCCGATCCTTCGCGCGGCCTGTTCATCCTGGTGTTCCTGTCAGTGCTGGTCGGTGGCAGCCTGCTGCTGTATGCGCTGCGCGCCAGCCAGCTGAGCGTGGACGCCGACGATCCGCGCCGTGGCTTCACCGCCACCTCGCGCGAAACCCTGCTGCTGGCCAACAACCTGCTGCTGGCCACCGCCTGCGCGATGGTGCTGCTGGGCACGCTGTACCCGCTGCTGGCCGATGCGCTGTCGCTGGGCAAGATCTCGGTCGGCCCGCCCTACTTCGGCAGCCTGTTCCTGCTGCTGATGGCACCGATGATCCTGCTGCTGCCGTTCGGCCCACTGGTGAAGTGGCAGCGCGACCAGCCCTCGCGTGCCTTCGCGCTGCTGGCACCGTGGCTGGCACTGGCCATCGTGCTCGGCGCACTGGCCTGGTGGCAGGCGCCGCAGAACGGCTGGAAGGCGGGCATCGGCGTGGCCGCGGCGGCCTGGGTCGGGTTCGGTACCGCGCGTTTCGTCTGGCAGCGGCTGCGCGGCAACGGCCGCTTCACCGCCGAGATGCTCGGCATGATCGTCGCCCATGCCGGCATCGCGGTGTTCCTGGCCGGCGCGTTGCTGGTGGAAGCGCTGAACGTGCAACGCGAGGTGGCGCTGGCGCCCGGCCAGCAGCTGGTGGTCGGCCGCCATGAGGTGCGCTTCGAAGGCGTGGACCATCGCGAAGGCCCCAATTTCATCGCCGACCGCGGCCACCTGCGGGTGTTCCGCAACGGCCGCGAGCTGGCGTTGCTGCATCCGGAGAAGCGCCAGTACGCCAGTGGCGGCCAGGTGATGACCGAGGCCGGCATCGATGCACGCTTCGACGGTGATGTCTACGTGGCATTGGGCGAGCCGCTGGGCAACAATGCATGGGCGGTACGGGTACACATCAAGCCGTTCGTGCGCTGGATCTGGCTGGGCGCGCTGCTGATGGCCCTGGGCGGATTCATCACCGCCGCCGACCGCCGTTTCCGTCGTCCGTAGGAGTTCCCATGTCCGAGTCCCCCGCCCCGCGCCCCTCCCGCCCGCTGCCGCCGGTAGCCATCGTGATCGGCGTACTGTTCTTCTTCGGCCTGCTCGGGCTGATGATCTACGGGGTGATGAAATCGGGCGATCCGCAGCGCGACGTGCTGCCCTCGGCCCTGATCGACAAGCCGGCGCCGGCGTTTGCACTGCCGGTGCTGCATGACCCGGAAATGATCGTGCACAGCGACGACCTGCGCGGCGCGCCCTACCTGCTGAACGTGTGGGGCAGCTGGTGCGCGGCCTGCCGTGAGGAACACCCGGTGCTGACCCGCTTCGCCGAGAGCAAGCGCGTGCGCGTGATCGGCTACAACTGGAAGGACGATCCGACCGACGCGCTGCACTGGCTGGAACAGCTGGGCAATCCCTTCATGGTCGTGCTCAGCGACGTTGAAGGCCGCACCGCGATCGACTGGGGCGTGACCGCTGCACCGGAAACTTTCCTGGTCGACGGCAGCGGCATCGTGCGCTGGAAGTACAGCGGCGCAATGACCCAGCGCGTGGTGGACGAGAAACTGATCCCGGCGCTGGAAAAGATCGAGAAGGCCCAGGGCAGTGCCGGCAGCGCGCTGCACACGGCGCCCTGAGCCCATGCGCTGGCTGCTGACGCTGCTGCTTCTGCTGCCGCTGGCCGCGCTGGCCCAGCAGCCGCTGCACGATCCGCAGCCCCTGCAGTTCCGCGATGACGCCGAGGAGCGTCGCTTCCATGACCTGGCCGCGCAGCTGCGCTGCGTGCAGTGCCAGAACCAGTCGCTGGCTGATTCCAACGCGCAGATCGCGCAGGACCTGCGCCGCGAGGTGCTGCAGCTGATGCAGCAGGGCCACGACGACGCGCAGATCAAGCAGTTCCTGGTGGCCCGATACGGTGAGTTCGTGCTGTACCAGCCACCGTTGCAGCCGGGCACCTGGCTGCTGTGGGGCGGTCCGCTGCTGGTGCTGGGGGCCGGTGCGCTGGTGGTGTTCGGCATCGTCCGGCGGCGTGGCCGCACGGTTGCCGCCACGCCGGCCAGCCAGGCCGACGAAGGAGAGGAATGGTGAGTCATTGGCTGCCGGTGCTGGCCGGCCTGGTTGCCGCACTGATGGCGGCGCTGGTGCTGTGGCCCCTGCGCCACCACGGCCGCAGGGGTTTCGCCGTGGGCGTGCTGGCACTCGGTGTGGCCGGCGCCTGCCTGTACCTGCTGGTGGGTGACCCGCGCGCCGCGCAGGTACAGCCGGCGCCGTCGGTCGCGACGCTGCGCGACGGCGTACAGGCGTTGCAGGATGCACTCAAGCGCGACCCGCAGCGGGCCGATGGCTGGGCGCTGCTGGGCCGTTCGCAGGCCGAGCTGGGCAATGCGGTCGCCTCCGCAGAGGCCTTCGCACGTGCTGCCGCACTGGCTCCGGACGACCCCGGCGTGCTGGTGGAAGCCGCACAGGCACGTGCCCAGGCCGACGCCAGCAAGCAGTTCGATGACACTGCAATCGCCTGGTTGCAGCAGGCACGCACGCTGGCCCCGGACGCCGAGCGCGCCAGCTGGCTGCTGGGCATCGCGCTGCGCCAGCGCGGCCGGAACGCCGAGGCCGCCGATGTCTGGAGCGGCCTGCTGCCGCGGCTGGAGCCGGGCGCTGCGCAGGCACTGCAGGCACAGATCGCCATCGCACGCGAGGCAGCAGGCCAGGCGCCCGATGCACCGGCGGTAGCGCCACCGGCGTTGCTGCAGGTACGCGTGCACTTGCCTGCGTTGCAGGGCTCGGAGTGGCCGCCCAGCACCCAGGTGTTCGTGCTGGCCCGCGCAGTGGGCGGACCGCCGATGCCGGTGGCCGCGCGCAAACTCCCGTTGGCGGACTTCCCGGCCACGGTCGGGCTCGGCGACGGCGACAGCCCGATGCCGACCGCGCCGCTGTCGGCACATCGCGAAGTGGAAGTGCTGGCACGCATTTCACGCAGTGGCAGCGCCAACCGCAGCGAAGACGACCTGCAGAGCACACCGGTGAAGGTGAGCCTGCCACATGAGGGCGTGGTGGAACTGCGGTTCCCGTAACACACCCCCGGTAGGGGGGGGGGGGGGCGGCG
>NZ_JAPTFX010000155.1:0-10643 GCF_030985895.1 Stenotrophomonas sp. Sm6012
CCCCAACCCACCAGCCCGGCCTCTGACAGTTTCCGTGTGCATCCGCCACGGAATGGAACAAGAGAGCAAAGGCAAACGCCGGTCGCTTCGCTCGAAGCCTCTGCAACGGATCAGCGCGCGGCTGTTGGGTCCGTCGAGGGCGAAGAGGTGCGCGCGATTCTGTAGAGCCGAGCCATGCTCGGCTGCTCTCCGCACCATCCCTCGACGGGCCGAGGAGCGCAGGGCACCGGTGCGCAGTACCGGCTCGCGGCCGGCGGCGCGTTTCTTTTGGTCACTTTTCTTTTCGCGCGAAAAGAAAAGTAACGCCCATGAACCATCACGATCGCATCAGCATGGATCGAAGCGACAGCCCGGCTGCCGTCACCGCCTCAACGCATTGATCGCCAGCAACACCCATCCGGCCATCATGCTGGTGCCGCCGATCGGCGCCATCCGTGTCGGCCACTGCCACAACGCCCCGCCCAACAGGCTGCCGGAAAACAGCAGCACGCCCAGCAGCACTACGTACAACGCCAGGTGCGCGATCGCCCCCTGCGCACGCGGGCCCAGCGCCACCAGCACCGCACCGTGCGCGAATGCGTACAACGCTGCCATGTTCAGATGCTGCTGCGCCAACGGATCGGCCACCCCATGCGAGGCATAGGCGGACAGGCCGATCGAGGTGGCGGCCAGCAATGCACCCAGGCAGGCCAGCAGGGAAGGCTTACGGGCACGGCGTTCCAGATTGAACATGAGGGCTCCTTGCGCAGCGCCGCTTGCCGGGCGCCAGATGAAAAAAAAACGCGCCGCAAGGAGCGGCGCGTTTTCGTGTCCAACACTACATGGGTCAGCCGAGGCTTACTTGACGGCCCAGTAGATGTCGTAGGTCGCTTCCGGGGTGAACGACTTGTCGATGCCGTCCTTCCAGGTTTCGTACGGACGGTCGATGACTTCGTTGCCCGAGGTCACGGCCCAGGCACGCAGGCCGTTGCGGGCCACGTCCAGACCTGCCATGTGGCCGGTGTAGGCCGCATGCGCCGAACGGTGCGGAGCAACGTGCACGTACTTGACCGGGGCGCCGCCGTCGATCTTGACGGTCAGCTCTTCAGCGGTGGCACCTTCAGTACCCTTCTTCTTCACCGGCTGGGCGATGTCGAAGGCGTACTTCTCAGCACCGAAGTCGGTGGTGATGATGCGGAACGGGCCGGCGGCTTCAAGGCCATTGGCCTCCATCACGCGCTTGATCCACTCCTGGTTGTCCTTGATGGACTTGGTGATCGTGTCCTGACCGCGGTCCACGTTACCGGCGTTGACGACCAGCAGGTCTTCAACCGGCACATCGACGATGGCCAGATCGGTCAGCGGCGCTTCCGGGGTACGGTAGTCGACGTTCGGGACGGTGGCGAGCATGTTGGCCATGCGCGACAGGCCCATCTTGATGTCGTCGCCGATCTGGCGGCTGACATACAGGCCGGCATAACGACCGAACAGGTCGAAGCCGTACTTCACCGAGTAGTCCTGGGTGATCTTGACGTTGCGGCCACCCTTGCCGGTCGGCTCCAGGGTGAAGGTGGTGACCTTGTCGTGACCCTTGGTCGGGTCTTCGATGGCGATCGCAACACGCTTGTTCTCTTCGGCTTCGGTGATCTTCCAGGAGCCGGTGCCCAGGTCCTTGGAGGTGAAGTCGAGAGTGGCACCGACGCCGGAGGCCGGGCCGGACAGCTTCAGTTCAACGGCGGGATCGCGCAGTACCAGCGGGTTCCAGTCCTTGAAGCGGCGCAGGCTGCTGACCGTGTCGTACACGATCGTCATCTTGCGGTTGGTCTCGATGCTTTCGGTGATGTGACGCTCGCCCGGCAGACATACGCCAATGATGACGAACAGGCCAGCCACGATCCCCAAGGCGATCAGGAACTCGATAATACGGGTCATTCAGAGAGTCTCCGGGGCCGATCCCACGGCCGGGTTGATTGAAGCGAAGCGCCAATCCTAGCAGGCTTCGCGGGCATTGTTTATCGGGATTGGCGCACCGGTTTCCCTGCCGGCTGCGTATTTGTATGGACAAAGAATTCGAAGGGTAACGCATACCGTCACCCGCCAGTAGGGGGCGCGCTTGGCCGGAACCCCCGGTCGTCACCCAAGTTGTTGTACCGGAACGATTTTCCCTAGACCAGCTGAAGTTCGAACGCCTTCAGTACGGCGCGCGTGCGGTCGCGCACACCCAGCTTGGAGAGGATGTTGGACACGTGGTTCTTGATCGTGCCTTCGGCCACGCCCAGCGAGTTGGCGATCTCCTTGTTGGAGAATCCACTGGCCATCAGCCGCAGGATCTCGGTCTCGCGGTCGGTCAGCGGGTCGGGCCGGTCCAGGCTGACGAACTCGTTGCGCATGTGCTCCAGGCCGGACAGCAGCCGCTGGGTCACTGCCGGCTGCACCAGTGAACCGCCGTCGGCCACGGTGCGGATGGCCCCGACCAGCTGCGCCAGGGTAACGTCCTTGAGCAGGTAGCCCTTGGCACCGGCCTTGAGCCCGGCCAGCACCAGCTGGTCGTCATCGAAGGTGGTGAGGATGATGGTCGGCGGCAGCTGCTCCTGCCTCGACAGAACCTGCAGTGCTTCCAGCCCGGACATCACCGGCATGCGCATGTCCATCAGGACCACATCGGGACGCACCTGC
The DNA here is from genome assembly GCF_030985895.1 of Stenotrophomonas sp. Sm6012. Lineage (NCBI taxonomy): Bacteria > Pseudomonadati > Pseudomonadota > Gammaproteobacteria > Lysobacterales > Lysobacteraceae > Stenotrophomonas > Stenotrophomonas sp. Sm6012. Next base: position 2,656 of record NZ_JAPTFX010000155.1, read on the forward strand.
GGGATCAGTTCGACCGCCTGCCGGCCATCGCCGGCCTCGGCCACCACCTCGATGCCATCATCGAGCGCCAGCAGGGAGCGGATTCCCTGCCGCACCAGGGTTTGGTCATCGACCAGGCAGACGCGAATCATCAACGTACTCCTTCAGGAACCTTGGTAAGGGCGGCCACCAGCACCGTTGCCGGCACCGTCGCCCGCAGGCGGAAGCCTTCGCCGGGACGGGTCTCGACCTGCAGCTGGCCACCACATTGTTGCAGGCGCTCGCGCATGCCGCGCAAGCCATTGCCCACATTGACCATTTCCGCGCCGACGCCGTCGTCGCGGGCCTCCACCACCACCCGGTCCGGCGCTTCACGGTAAACCTTGATCCACAGGTGGCGGGCACTGGCGTGGCGCACGGCATTGGTGATGATCTCCTGGGTGCAGCGCAGCAGCACGTGGGCCCGCTGCGGGTCCTCCACGTTCAGGGGATCCTCGATCTCCAGCTGGATGTCCAGCGAGGGCACGTTCTCGGTCAGCGGGCGCAGCGCTGCGGCCAGGTCGATGGCACCGGTCTCGCGCAGCTGGCTGACCACCTCGCGCACGTTGCCCAGCAGCAGCTTGGCCAATGCGTGGGAACGCTTCACATGCTCCAGCGCCTGGCCGTCGGCCAGGTGGCCGGCCACTTCCAGGTTCAGGGTCAGCGCGGTCAGCTGGTGGCCCAGCAGGTCATGCAGCTCGCGCGAGATGCGCGTGCGCTCATTGACCCGGGCGCTCTCGGCCAGCAGGGCGCGGGTGGCACGCAGTTCCGAGTTGAGCCGGCGCTGTTCGTCGCGGGCCTCGGCCTGGCGACGGGCCACCAGCGCGATCACGAACACGAAGCTGGAGAAGCCCATGTAGCCCACCGCCTGCAGCACGGCGATGAACGGCGGGAAGCCCAGCGGCTGGATGTAGACCGGCAACACCGCCAGGTTGCTGGCCACCAGCCAGACCACGCCGATGCGCGGCCCCAGCAGCCATGGCAGCAGGCCGGCCACCACCATCAGCAGGATGCTGCCCAGCGCGGTACCGGAAAAATAGCTCACGCCGATCGCGCAGGCGGTCAGCAGGATCAGCGCCGCGTGGTCGAAGAAGCCCGGACGGCCCTCGCCCAGCGAGCGGGTCAGCGCCCAGTACACGATGCCGAAAGCCAGGTAGGCCGAGGCCCAGGGAATGATGCGGAAGCCGGCTTCGCCGTCCAGCGTCTCCAACGTCAGCGAGACAGGATCGATCAGGTAGATCGCGAGCCAAAGGCCGACGGTGCCCCAGGTGAACAACCCGGAGTAGCGCAGCATCGCATTGTGGTTCAGTCGGGCCAGCATCCCTCATCGTAGCCCGTGCACGGCCGCTCCCAAGCGCCGAAAGTCATGCTCGGGCATATCCCCTGTTCATGCCGCAGCCCACCCCGGGCATGCAATAATCGTGCGCAGGGTCCCTTGATGGACCAACCGCGTTACCCCACGGAGTCACAATGTCGATTGTCATCCGCGACGTGCGCGAGCACGAGCTCGATTCCGTCCTGGCTTTGAACAACAACGCTGGCCTGGCCATCCTTCCCCTGGATGCGGCCCGCCTGCGCCTGTTCTACGAAACCGCTGAGTATTTCCGCGTCGCCGAGCGCGACGGCAACCTGGCCGGATTCCTGATCGGCTTCGGCAGCGACAGCCAGCACGACAGCAGCAACTTCGCCTGGTTCAAGCAGCAGCTGGACACGCCCTTCTTCTATATCGACCGCATCGTGGTCGCCAGCCGCCGTCGCGGCGGTGGCGTCGGCCGTGCGTTCTATGCCGACGCCCAGAGCTTCGCCGAGCTGCGCTACCCGCAGATGACCTGCGAGGTCTTCCTCGACCATGGCGCCGATGCCGCCCTGCTCTTCCACGGCAGCTTCGGCTTCCGCGAGCTGGGCCAGAACACCATGGCCCAGGTCGATGTGCGTGCCAGCATGCTGGCCAAGGAACTGTGCAGCTACCCGTGGGTGCAGGAGACCTACCGCGGCAAGCTGCCGGATGTGGCATGGACACGCGCCCGGCAGCTGCCGGCGCAGGCACAGCGGCCGACGGGGACCTGAGCGTGGCGGTGAATTTCGATTACGAACAGGCCGGTGAACTGAAGATCGGCCAGGTGGGCATCGCCAACCTGCGCATCCGTACCCTTGATGTCGAACGCCTCGTGCAGGAAATGCGCGAGCGCGTGACCCGCGCACCGAAGCTGTTCGGCCGCGCTGCGGTGATCCTCGATTTCGGCGGCCTGAGCCAGGTGCCGGACGTGGCCACCGCACAGGCGCTGGTTGACGGCCTGCGCAGCGCGGGCGTGCTGCCGGTGGCACTGGCCTACGGCACCAGCGCGGTCGATCTGCTTTCGCAGCAGCTCGGCCTGCCGTTGCTGGCCAAGTTCCGCGCGCAGTACGAGCGTGCCGAAGCCGAACCGGCCCCGCCGGCGCCCGCACCGGAACCGCGTCGCGCCGTCCGCGCCGAGCCGAAGCCGGCCCCCGCCGCGCCGGTGGCCAAGGTCGCCGATGCCGCAGCGCCGCAGCCGGGCCGCATGCAGCTGGGCAACGTGCGTTCGGGCCAGCAGCTGTACGCGGAAAACTGCGACCTGACCGTGATGGCCACCGTCGGCGCCGGCGCCGAGGTCATCGCCGATGGCAGCATCCATATCTACGGCACCCTGCGCGGCCGCGCGCTGGCAGGAGCCCAGGGCAACACCGCGGCACGCATCTTCTGCCGTGATTTCCATGCGGAACTGGTCGCCATTGCAGGCCATTACAAGGTACTGGACGATGTCCCGGACAACCTGCGCGGCAAGGCCGTGCAGGTGTGGCTGGAACAGGACCAGATCAAGATCGCTGCGCTGGACTGACGCAGCCCCCAAACAGAATCATCAGGAGAAGTCCTTTGGCTGAAATCATCGTAGTCACCTCCGGCAAGGGCGGCGTCGGCAAGACCACTTCCAGCGCGAGCCTGGCCTGCGGCCTGGCACGGCGCGGCAAGAAGGTGGCGGTGATCGACTTCGACGTCGGCCTGCGCAACCTCGACCTGATCATGGGCTGCGAGCGCCGCGTGGTGTACGACTTCGTCAACGTCGTGCACGGCGAAGCCACCCTCAAGCAGGCCCTGATCAAGGACAAGCGCTTCGACAACCTGTACGTGCTGGCCGCCTCGCAGACCCGCGACAAGGACGCACTGACCCAGGAAGGCGTGGGCAAGGTCCTGAAGGACCTGGCCGCCGACGGCTTCGACTACATCATCTGCGACTCCCCGGCCGGCATCGAGAAGGGCGCCTTCCTGGCGATGTACTTCGCCGACCGCGCGGTGGTGGTGGTGAACCCGGAAGTGTCTTCGGTGCGCGACTCGGACCGCATCATCGGCCTGCTCGATTCGAAGACCCACAAGGCCGAGTCCGGCCAGGACGTGCCGGCCTTCCTGCTGCTGACCCGCTACACCCCGGTGCGCGTGGAAAGCGGCGAGATGCTGAGCATCGCCGACGTCGAGGAAGTCCTCGGCCTGAAGGCGATCGGCGTGATTCCGGAATCGGGCGACGTGCTCAACGCCTCCAACAAGGGCGAGCCGGTGATCCTGGATGTCGAATCCGCTGCCGGCCAGGCCTATGAAGACGCCGTCGCGCGCATCCTCGGCGAAGAACGCCCGATGCGCTTCACCAACGTCGAGAAGAAGGGCTTCTTCAGCAAGCTGTTCGGAGGGTAAGCATGGGCCTGTTTGATTTCCTCAAAGCGAAGAAGACCACCGCCGAAACCGCCAAGAACCGCCTGCAGATCATCATCGCGCAGGAACGCAGCCACCGCGGTGGCCCGGACTACCTGCCGCTGCTGCAGCGCGAGCTGCTGGAAGTGATCAAGAAGTACGTGAACATCGACGTCGACGCGGTGAAGGTCGACCTGGTGAAGGATGGGCAGCACGACGTGCTGGACATCTCCGTGGCGCTGCCAGAAGGCCCGGACAAACCCTGATGCCCTGCCCCGCCCGTGCCTGCATGGGCGGGGCTGCATGACTCGCATGACCGATACGACAACCGCCGTGGACATCACCTGCGTGGGCGACATCGCCTTCGCCGATGCGCAGTGCCTGCTCGCCGCGCATGGCCTTCGGCTGCACCACGTGGCCGCCGGTGAACCGATTCCCGGCAGCTACTGGGGCGAACCGGAGGCGGGCATCATCGCCAGCAACGTGTACGTGCGCGATGACACGCCCGTGCATTCGATGCTGCACGAAGCCTGCCACCTGATCGTATTGCCGCCGGAACGGCGTGCACTGGTGCACACCGATGCCACCGACTCGGTGGCCGAGGAAGACGCTACCTGCTACCTGCAGATCGTGCTGGCCGGGCAACTGCCCGGTGTCGGCAGCGACCGGCTGATGGCCGACATGGATGCGTGGGGGTATACGTACCGGCTGGGCTCTACGAGGGCGTGGTTCGAGCAGGATGCCGAAGACGCGAAAGCCTGGTTGATCGAACGCGGCTTGCCGGCCGCGTAACGCATCGGTAGTGCCGGCCGCTGGCCGGCAAACCCCTGAACCTTTGAAGCATCGCCTGGTTGCCGGCCAGCGGCCGGCACTACCCCGGTCAGCCCTGCCCGGCCAGTGCGCGCAGGGTGATGCCGACGACATAGGCCAGATAGGTGCCGGTGGCGTAGCCCATCGTACCCAGCAGCACGCCGACCGGCGCCAGGGCCGGATGGAACGCTGCGGCCACCACCGGCGCCGAGGCCGGGCCTCCGATGTTCGACTGCGAACCGATGGCGAAGTAGAAGAACGGCACCTTCAGCAACTTGCCCAGGCACCACAGCAGCACGATGTGCACGGCGATCCAGATCAGGCCGAGCAGGAACAGCCACGGCCGGTCCAGCAGCGCCAGCAGATCCATCTGCATGCCGATGCAGGCGATCAGGAAATACAGCAGCAGCGAACCCAGCCGCGATGCGCCGGCCCCTTCGAGGGTGCGCGCACGGGTGAAGCTCAGGCCCAGGCCCAGCGTGGTCGACAGCACCACCACCCACACGAACGGCGCGTCCAGGCTGAACTGTGCGGCCCAGCTGACGTTGATCTTGAACCATGCGGCCAGCGGCGCACCGATGGCATGCGCCAGGCCGACGCCACCGAAGGCCACCGCCACGATCAGCATCAGGTCGGTGAGGCTGGGAATGCGCTCGTGCTCGGCCTGGAAGCGCGCGATACGCTCCTTCAGTTCATCGATGGCCGAGGTATCGGCGCCACTGCGTGCATCGATCCTTGCCGCGCGGCCGGCCAGGAAGATCAGCGCCGCCATCCACACGTAGCCGACGCCGACATCCACCACCGCAAACTGGCCGAACGTGGTGGCGTTGACGTCGAACACTTCGCGCATCGCCAGCATGTTGGCACCGCCGCCGATCCAGCTGCCGGCCAGCGCAGCCATGCCGGCCCAGGTATCGCCGGCCACGGTGTCAGGATGGATCGCGCGCATCACCAGGAAGGCCACCACCGCGCCCAGCATGATGCTGGCCGAAGCGCCCAGGTACATCAGCACCAGCTTCGGGCCCAGCCGCAGGATGCCCTTGATGTCCACCGCCAGGGTCAGCAGGATCAGCGCCGCCGGCAGCAGGATGTCGCGCGCGACCGGGTTGTAGAGCCTGGTGTTCTGGCCGTCGATCAGGCCGACGGTGTTGTAGATGCCGGGAAGCAGATAGCACAGCAGCAGTGCCGGCACTACCAGAAAGCAAAGCGCCGCCCCGAAGGGCGGCGCCGGAACCGCTTATTCGCCGATGTGCTGCTTCAGCCAGGCATTGACGGTGTCATGCCACAGGATGCTGTTGTTCGGCTTCAGCACCCAGTGGTTCTCGTCCGGGAAGTACAGGAACTTCGATTCGATGCCCTGCCGCTGGGCGGCGGTGAACGCGGCCAGGCCCTGCTCGACCGGAATGCGGAAGTCCTGCTGGCCGTGGATGACCAGGATCGGCTTCTTCCAGTCCGCCACGTGGTTGACCGGGTTGAACTTCTCGTAGTTCGCGGCCTTCTGGTACGGCGTACCGCCCTGCTCCCACTCGGTGAACCACAGTTCTTCGGTGGCGTAACCCATCATGCGCTGGTCGAACACGCCGTCATGGTTGACCAGGCACTTGAACGGGCCGTTCCAGTTGCCGGCGATCCAGTTGACCATGAAGCCGCCGTAGCTGGCGCCCAGCGCACAGGCCTTGTCGCCGTTGAGGAAGGAATACTTCTTCAACGCCGCGTCCCAGCCCTTCTGCAGGTCTTCCAGCGGGCGGTCGCCCCAGTGCTGGCTGATCGCATCGGTGAAGGCCTGGCCGTAACCGGTGGAACCGTGGAAGTCGATCATCACCACCGCATAGCCCTGGCCCGCGTACGTCTGCGGGTTCCAGCGGTAGCTCCAGCCGTTGCCGAAGCTGCCCTGCGGGCCGCCGTGGATCAGGAACGCGACCGGATAGGACTTGCCTTCCTGGTAGTTGTGCGGCTTGACCACGTAGCCGTGCACGGTGTCGTTGTTCCAGCCCTTGAACTCGAACTGCTCGTAGTCGCCGAAGGACACGTCCTTCAGCACGTCGCCAGCGGCCGGGGTCAGCGCGCGCAGCTCGCCGATCGGCTGGCCAGCGGCCGGCAGCAGGCCGACCAGCACCTGGTCGTTGCTTTTCAGGCTGTTGCGGGTGATCGCCACGCTGTTGCCGGCCACGTCGACCGCGGTCACGCTGCCGTCGCCGATCAGCTTGGTGGCCTTGCCGCTGGCCACGTCGATCTGGAACAGCGGGTGCTCGCCGAGGTCATCGGCGGTGGTGTAGATGCTGGCGCCGTCGGCGGACAGGGCGATGCCACCGGCCGAGCGATCCCACTGCGGGGCGATCTCGCGGGTCTTGCCGCTGGCCAGGTCCATCGCCATCAGGCCGAAGCGATCGGCCTCGAAGCCCGGGCGCTTCATCGCGCGGTAGAACAGGGTCTTGCCGTCGGCGCTGAACACCGGGCCGGCATCCCAGGCCGGGTTGGACGCGGTCAGGTTGACCGGCGCCTGCTTGCCGGCGGCGTCGAAACGGTACAGGTCGAAGTTGGTCGACCACGGTTCCTGCTTGCCGGCCACGCGGATGCTGGCCACCACGCTGGCGCCATCCGGCGACCACACGAAATCATCGTTGCCGCCGAACGGCTTGGACGGTGCATCACCGTCGATGGTCGCGCTCAGCGCCGACGCCCCCTTGACCGGACCGGCCTTGGCCGCCGGCAGCGGCGCCACGAACAGGGTGTTGCGACGACCGTCATTCCAGGTATCCCAGTGGCGCACGAACAGCGAATCGAAGACCTTGCCGCTGGCCTTGGCGTCCTTGTTGTCCTTGAGCTTCTTCGCGGTGCAGGCCAGGTCAGAGGCGCACGCCTGGAACACGCCGGCGCTGAACAGCACGCGGTCGTCCTGCGGCGACACGTGGTAGCTGTCCACGTCGACCGCGAAATCGGTCAGCTGGCGCGGCGTGCCGCCGCTGAGCGGCTGTGCATACAGCTGCTGGCTGCCGTTCTTGCCGCTGAGGAAGTACACGGTCTGGCCATCGGCCGACAGTGAAGCGGAATTGACGTTCCAGCCAGCCGGGGTGATCTGCTTCGGCGGTGCCGCATCACGGGTGAGCAGGTTGCGTGCGAACAGCGCGGTGGAGGCCTTCAGGTTGGCATCCACGCTGCGCTTGGCGAACACCACGGTGCTGCCGTCAGCGGTCAGTACCGGCGCGGAGACGCGGTCCATGGCCACCATGTCGCGGACTTCCAGGCCACGGGCAGCGGCAACGCTGGGCAGGGCGGCCAGCAGGCTCAGTGGCAGCAGGGCATGACGCAGTTTCATCGGGGTCTCCGCAGGGACGGCAAAAAACCGATGTTAGGCCCGTGCGGCCGGGGCTGCCAAGGCCATCGGTCATGGCCGCGACGGGGGACGGCCCCGCCGCCAGAAAAAGCAAACCGCGCCGTAGCGCGGTCTGCGGTAGTGGGG
>NZ_JAPTFX010000156.1:0-10608 GCF_030985895.1 Stenotrophomonas sp. Sm6012
GCCGCATGGATGCGGCGACCGAGCTTACATGGACGTACTTGCAGCGGCCCCCGCAACCGGACCCACCCCGCCATCCCTCAGGAAGCCTGCTTCTGCTTCTGCTGTTGCTGTTGCTGTTGCTCTTGATCGTAGCGGGTGCAGGGCGCAGCCCTGCCGGGCAACCCTATACTTGCCCCGTGACTGCCTTCCCTACCCTCGTTCCGCTGGATGTGCCGCTGCTGGTCGGCTACAGCGGCGGTGTCGACTCGACCGTCCTGCTGCACTGGCTATGGCGTTGCGCACAGGCCTCCGGCACTCCGCTGCGTGCGGTGCACGTGCACCATGGCCTGCAGTCCGCGGCCGACGACTGGGTGCAGCATTGCCGGCAGCAGTGCACAGCGCTGGGCATCGACCTGGCCGTACACCACGTAAGAATCGACGACACCGCAGGCCTGGGCCTCGAAGGTGCTGCCCGACAGGCGCGACGCGCGGCGTTCGCGGCCGAGCTGCGCGATGGGGAAACACTGGTGCTGGCCCAACACCAGGACGACCAGGCCGAAACCTTCCTGCTGCGCGCCCTGCGCGGTTCGGGCGTCGACGGCCTTGCTGCCATGTCCGCACACAGCCGCCTTGGCAGGCACTCCCTGTGGCGACCACTGCTGCGGGTACCGCGCGAAGCACTGCTCGACTACGCCCGGCAACACGCGCTGCGCTGGGTCGAAGACCCCAGCAACGCCGACGACCACGTCGATCGCAACTTCCTGCGCCTGCAGGTACTGCCGCTGCTGCGCCAGCGATGGCCAAATGCGGCCGCGGCGCTGGCCGGCAGCGCGGCGCATTGCGCGCAGACCCGTGAGCTGCTTGATGAAGAAGACGCCGAGCTGATCGCACATCTGGAGGTGGCACCGCGCGTGCTGTCGCTGCAGCTGCTGCGGCAGATTTCGCCGGGCCGCGCCGCACGCGTGCTGCGTGGCTGGGTGCTGGGCCATGGTGCGGCACCGTTGCCGGCCACGGTCCTGCAGCAGGCGCTGGCCGAACTGCTGCCGGCCGACAATGACCGCCAGGCGCGCGTGGGGTGGCACGACCATGCGATCCAGCAATGGCGCGACCACGCCTACCTGCTGCCTGCCCGGCTGCCGGTACTGCCTCGCGACTGGCAGGCCGAATGGGATGGACGCATGCCCCTAGCATTGCCCGATGGCGGCCAGCTGCGCCTGCAGGGCACCGCGGCCTTCGAACACGCGCTGCAGGTCCGCGCACGCGTGGGTGGTGAGCGCATCCAGCTGCCCGGACGCCAGCATTCGCACGCGCTGAAGGACTGCCTGCAACGGGAACACCTCGCGCCCTGGCGACGCGCACAGCTGCCGCTGATCTTCGATGGCCCGCAGTTGCTTGCTGCCGCCGACGTGGTCATCGCAGCACCTTTGCAGGCCTGGTTGCAGGCCCATGGCGCGCAACTGCAGTGGCGCCCGGGCGGCTGGTGAATTGACCCCCGCGCGCGGCCCGTCCACACTTGCCGCATGGCCAAGAAGTCCCCCGAAAACGCCTCCCCTGTCGCCCAGTTCGAGCACTCGCTCGAATCGCTGGAGCAGCTGGTGGAGCAGATGGAAACCGGCGAGCTGAGCCTGGAAGCTTCGCTCAGTGCATACGAACGTGGCGTCGGCCTGTACCGCCAGTGCCAGCAGGCGCTGGAACAGGCTGAACTGCGCGTGCGCCTGCTCAGCGATCCGGCCCAGCCGGAAGCGGCCGAGCCGTTCGACCCGCCCAGCCATGACGGCTGAGGCCCTGTTCGCGCGCTGGCGCGACCGTATTGAAAGCCAGCTCGACGCCGCACTGCCCTCGCCTGCCGAGGCACCGCAGGGCCTGCACCAGGCCATGCGCTATTCAGTGCTGGGCGGCGGCAAGCGCATGCGCCCGTTGCTGGTGTATGCCAGCGGCCACCTGTTCGGTGCGCAGCCGGAAGCGCTGGACGCGGCCGCGATGGCGGTCGAACTGATCCACGCCTATTCACTGGTGCATGACGATCTGCCGGCGATGGACGATGACGCCCTGCGTCGCGGCAAGCCGACCACGCATATCGCCTTTGACGAAGCCACGGCGATCCTCGCTGGCGACGCCCTGCAGGCCCGTGCGTTCGGCCTGCTGGCCGATGCACCGCTGCCGGCTACATTGCGCGTGGCCTGCCTGCAGACGCTGGCCCACGCCTCCGGCGCCGCCGGCATGTGCGGCGGCCAGGCCCTGGACATCGATGCCACGGGCCAGCAGCAGACACTGGCGGCCCTCACCCGCATGCATGCCCTGAAGACCGGGGCGCTGATCCGCGCCGCGGTGCGCATGGGGGCGCTGTGCGGCCAGGCCCACGAACCGCAGCTGGCCCAGCTCGACAGCTTCGCCGATGCACTCGGCCTGGCGTTCCAGGTGCGTGACGACATCCTCGATGTCGAGGCCAGTTCCGAACAGCTGGGCAAGACTGCCGGCAAGGACCAGGCACAGGACAAGAGCACCTTCCCCGCCCTGCTTGGCATGGACGGTGCGAAGGCCCAGCTGCACGAACTCGCCGCACGCATGCAGTCGATCCTGGCCGGCCATGGCGAGGAAGCCGATGCGTTGCGCGCGCTGGCGACGCTGGCGGTCGAACGCGATCATTGAGTGCTGCGCGCTCGCCGGGTACCGCCCGTCACTCTCCGCACATGAAAACGCCCGGCAATGCCGGGCGTTTTCAGTTCCGCATGTGGCCGATCTTACTTGACCAGGCGCAGCGCGAACGGGTAGCGGTAGGCTTCGCCGTTGTTCGCCTTGACCGCGGCGATGATGCAGAACACCAGGTTCAGGATGCCGACGATCGGGGCCAGGATGCCACCGATGATCACGATGGTCAGCACGATGCAGATCAGCATCGCGATGGTGATGGTGATCTGGAAGTTCAGCGCTTCCTTGGCTTGGTCGGTCACGAAGGCCTTGCTGGCGTCATCCTTGTTGATCAGCCAGATGATCAGCGGGCCGATGAACCAGGTGAAGATGCCCAGCAGGTGCGCGGCCAGGGCCATGGTGCGCTGGTCGGCCGGCGCGTCAGTGGTGGCCGGCGGCGGCGGGACGTTATCGAATTCACTCACGACAAAACTCCTTTTCATTGGGTGGTCTTGACCCACCAGCACCAAGCTGGTCGCGTCAGGCGCGCATAGCTTACGCCATCAATGCCATCAATCATTACCGGCGATGGTCATCCGTCCCAGCAGGATCGAACCGGTCCGGATGTGTGAGCGCGGGTCGACGTCGCTGCCGACCGCCTCGATGCTGCTGAACATCTCGCGCAGGTTGCCGGCAATGGTGATGCCGTCCACCGGGTACTGGATCTCGCCGTTCTCGACGCGGAAGCCACCGGCACCACGCGAGTAGTCGCCGGTCACCCCGTTCACGCCCTGCCCCATCAGCTCGGTCACCAGCAGCCCGTCGCCCATCTGGCGCGCGATCTCCTGCAACGAGCCGGCGTTGGCGGCCAGCTGCAGGTTGTGCACGCCACCGGCATTGGCGGTGGTCTGCAGGCCCAGCTTGCGCGCCGAATAGCTGCCCAGCACGTAGCGCTGCAGCACCCCGTCGCTGACCAGGGCCGAAGCACGGGTCGCCACGCCGTCACCGTCGAAGGCGGCCGAACGCAGGCCGCGGCGCAGGTGCGGCAGCTCCTCGATCTGCATCCACTCCGGGAACAGCCGCTGGCCGACACTGTCCAGCAGGAAGCTGGCCTGCCGGTACAGGGCGCCGCCGGACACCGCCGACAGCAGGTGGCCGACCAGGCTGCGGGCCACCTCCGGGGAGAACAGCACCGGCATGCTGCCGGTCGGCAGCGAACGCGGCTGCAGCCGGGCCACGGTACGCTCGGCGGCGCGGCGGCCCACGCTGTCGGCCGCCTCCAGGTCCTCGCGGGCCAGGCCGCCGGTGTACCAGCCATCACGCTGCATGCCATCGCCAGTGCCAGCGATCAGGGCGCAGCCTACCGAATGGTGGGTTCCGCGCTCACGACCGATGAATCCATGCGAATTGGCATAGACCGAGACGCTCTGCATGCTCGACACCGAAGCACCGTCGGAATTGCTGATGCGTGCATCGGCCCCGCGACCGGCCTGCTCGCAGGCCAGGGCCAGGTCCACCGCTTCGTCAGCCTGCAGCGCCCAGGGGTGCCAGCTGTCCAGGTCGGGGAAGTCGCGGGCCATCAGCGCCGCCTCGGCCAGCCCGGCAGCCGGGTCGTCCTCGGTGTGCCGGGCGATCGCGCAGGCCTGCTCGACCGTGGCCGCCAGGCTGGCCTCGTTCAGGTCGCCGGTGCTGGCACTGCCCTTGCGCTTGCCGAAATAGACCGTCACCGCGATGCCGCGGTCACGGGTGGACTGCACGGTCTCGACCTCGCCGAGGCGGACATTGACCTCCAGGCCCCGGTCCTCGCTGCAGCTGACCTCGGCTTGGCTGGCGCCCAGCGCGCGGGCGCGGTCGAGCAGCTGCTGGGAAAGGTCGGCCAGCCGTTCCAGGCGGGCCGGGCTGTCGTCGCCGACGGCGACTTCAGGGGCGATCACGTTCAATGCTTTATCCTGTACAGGTTGGGCCCGGCATCACGCCGGGCGACTTTTTTTGAGATCAGGTAGGGACGATGCGCGGACGCGACGAAGAAACCGGTGAATTCCACGACAAGAGCCGCAGCCAGAACCGGCGCGACGCGCTCGATGTCCTGGCCCTGGGCGAGAAGCTGGTGTCGCTGACCCCGGCCCAGCTGGCGCGCCTGCCGATCCCGGAAGACCTGCTGCCGCACATCGCCGAGTGCAAGCGCATCACCGCCCATATCGCCCACAAGCGCCAGCTGGCGTTCCTGGCCAAGCACATGCGTCGCGAAGAGGACGCCACGCTGGATGCAATCCGCGATGCGCTGGACGCGAACAGCGAAACCGGCCGCCGCGAAGTGGCGATGATGCATCGCGCGGAAGACTGGCGCGACCGCCTGCTGGCAGAAGGCGATACAGCGCTGGCCGCACTGCTCAACGATTACCCGCAGGCCGACCGCCAGCAGCTGCGCACGCTGGTGCGCAATGCGCAGGCCGAGAAAGCGAAGAACAAGCCGCCGCGTGCCTACCGCGAGATCTTCCAGGTGCTGCGCGGCCTGATGCTGCCGGCCGCGCTGGGCCTCAAGGCCGCGGCCGATGAGGCCGACCACGTCGAGACCGGCGAAGCCGACGAGGACTGAGTCCGCGCCGGCGTGGGCGGTGGCGCTGGCCATCGCCCGGCTCAGGCCTGGGTACCGCCGACGGTGATGCCCTCGATCAACAACGAAGGCTGGCCAACCCCCACGGGCACACTCTGCCCGTCCTTGCCGCAGACGCCCACGCCTTCGTCCAGGGCCAGGTCGTTGCCGACCATGCGCACCTTCTGCATGGTTTCCGGGCCATTGCCGATCAGGGTCGCCCCCTTCACCGGCGTGGTGATCCGGCCGTCCTCGATCAGGTAGGCCTCGGTGGCCGAGAACACATACTTGCCGCTGGTGATGTCGACCTGGCCGCCGCCGAAGTTGACCGCATACAGGCCCTTCTTCACCGAGCGGATCATCTCCTGCGGGTCATGCTGGCCGGCACGCATGTAGGTGTTGGTCATGCGCGGCATGGTCAGGTGCGCGAACGATTCGCGGCGCCCGTTGCCGGTCGGTGCCACGCCCATCAGGCGGGCATTGAGGCTGTCCTGCATGTAGCCGACCAGGATGCCGTCCTCGATCAGCGTGGTGCACTGGCTCGGGTGGCCTTCGTCATCGATGTTCAACGAACCGCGGCGGCCATCCAGCGTGCCGTCGTCGACGATGGTCACGCCCGGCGCCGCAACGCGTTCGCCGATGCGTCCGGCGTAGACGCTGGTGCCCTTGCGGTTGAAGTCGCCTTCCAGGCCATGGCCCACGGCTTCGTGCAGCAGCACGCCGGGCCAGCCCGGGCCGAGCACCACCGGCATCACGCCAGCAGGCGCCGGGACCGCCTCAAGGTTCACCAGTGCCTGGCGCAGCGCCTCGCGCGCGAACGCTTCGGGCCGGCCGTCGGCGAACAGTTCCTGATAGCCATAGCGGCCACCGCCACCGGCATAGCCGGACTCGCGGCGGCCGTTGTGTTCGACGATCACCTGCACGTTCAGGCGCACCAGCGGGCGCACGTCGGCGCCCAGCACGCCGTCGCTGCGGGCGATCAGCACGGTATCCACGCCGCCGGACAGGCTGACCATCACCTGTTTCACGCGCGGGTCCGCGGCACGCAGATAGCCGTCCAGGCGCTTGAGCACCTCGACCTTGGCCTCGTTGCCGATACCGTCGATCGGGTCCAGCGCCGGGTACAGCGCACGCGCATTGCCACGCAGCAGCGAGCGCCCGGACTGCGCGCCGCCTTCGCGCGAGATCGCGCGTGCCGACTGCGCCGCAACCCGCAGCGCATCGGCATGGATGTCATCGGAATAGGCAAAGCCGGTCTTCTCACCGGAAATCGCCCGCACGCCCACGCCCTGCTCGATGGAATGGGCACCGTCCTTGACGATGCCGTCCTCCACGCTCCAGCTCTCGCGGCGGGCGTGCTGGAAGTAGAGGTCACCAAAGTCGACACCGGGCCCGAGCAGCTGGCCGAAGGTGCGCTCCAGGCCAGCGGTATCCAGGCCGCCGGGGCGCAGCAGGCGGTCTTGGGCAAGCGTCAGGGCGATATCAGTCATGGCTCTCGATCTGGGGATGCGGGGGCGCCAAGGCAAGCCCCGTGAACAGGGAAGCCACGCTCAGCGCGAGCGTGGCAGGTCGGTGACGGTCGGCGGAATGCCGGGGGCCGTAGCGGGCGGCGCCTTGTCGCGGCTGCGTTCGATCACTTCCACCTTCGGCTCCTTCCATGGGCCGGTCACCTTGTAGGTACGGGCGCCGATCTCGCCCAACGGTTTGGACAATACCGCATTGGTGGCCGCGCCGAGTGCGGCGCCCACCGGCCCACCGGCCACCGCGCCGACCACGGTCAGCAGATTGCCGGCGCGCGGGTTGACGTCGATGGTCTGGTCGAACTGCTGGTTGCGCAGGTCGGCCTGGCCGCGGATGGTGATGTTCGCCGCGGGGCCTTCGATCAGCACCTTGTCGGTACGGGCCATGCCCTGGCCGAACTGCACGCTGCCGTCGACCTGGTTGAACGCGAAGCCCTTGGAGAAGAAATCGCGGAAGTCGAACATCAGGCGCCGCGGCAGCTGGGTCACGCTGAGCAGGCCGAGCACGCGGCCGGCGCCGGGCTCCAGCTCCAGCAGCTGGCCATTGCGTGCGTGCAGGTCGAGCCGGCCCTGCAGTTGGGCCAGCTGGAAGTCCGAGGGACCGCCACTCCACGAGGCCTGCAGCTGCGCCTGCCCGGAACCGCCACGCAGCTGGCCGCCGTAATCGAGGTTCTGCATCAAGCCGCCCAGGTCTTCACTGCGCACCTGTGCGGTCAGCTCGGTACGGGCGCCACCGGTACGGCCCAGCCAACGGCCGTTGATGTCGATTTCCTGGTCGGGTGCACGGAAGCGCAGCTCGTCCACGTTCAGGCCATTGGCCAGCGGGCGCGTGCGCAGCACCGCCTGCCCCAGCACCACCTTGCCGAACTTCAGGTCGGCAATGTCCAGCGCGAACGGTGGCAGCTTGGCCGGGTCCATGTCGTTGGCACCGGCCTGCACCCGCGCCGGCGCCGCGGGCGCATCCGGCGCCACCGGCAGTGACTGCCAGTGCACGCGGTCCAGCTGGCCGCTGATGGTGCCACCCTCGGCATTGGGCACGGTCAGGCGACCTGCCAGCGAAGGTCCGTCCAGGCGCACGTCCAGCGCCTGCGCGCCCGGCTGCAGCTGCAGCCGGGTCTGTTCGAATACGCCACCGATCAGCATCAGCTTGCCGACCTGCACATCCACCGCACGCAGCGGCATGCCGTCATCGTCACCGCCTCCGCGCGCGAGGCTGATCCACTCCAGTGCGTCCAGGGTCGGGCTGCGACCGTTCACGGCAAGCCCGCTCGGCGGTGGCTCGCGGTCCACATGATCGCTGCCCAGCGTGACCTGCACGCCGGTGCGGTTGTTATGGCTGCGCGCAGCCAGCGCCAGGCGCTGGCCAAAGGCCACGTCGATGCGACCAGCCCCCATCGGCAGCTGTGCGGCCACCGTGGTCGCCAACGGTTCGCCGGCCGGCTTGTCCAGCGGCGCAGGCAGGTCCAGGCGGGTCCCCACCAGATCCGAACTCAGCCGCAGTTCGCTGGGCGGCGCAGGCGCGCCCGGTGCAACCTTGGGCAGGTTGACCGCGATGGTCCACGGCGAGGTTCCTGCGATGTAGGGTTTGAGCCATGCCATTTCCGGCGCGCGGTCGATCAGCACACCCGCATCAAGGTTGGCCGACAGCAGCGATTCAAACGCCAGCTTGCTGTCGCGCACGTAGCTGCCGGCACGCAGGCTCAGGCGACCGTCCTGGCCAAGGTGACGCACCGCCAGTTCCTCGGCATCGAAACCGCCGTTGCCGTAACGGGCCTGCCCATGCATGTTGTCGAAGGTCAGCTGGAAGCGCTTGTCGACCAGCTTCACCCCGTTGAGGTCGACCGTGCCCTGCAGGTGGCCGCCGCCTTCATCCAGGTGCAGCGGCTGCAGCAGGTCGAAGGTCACATGCGCCGGTCCCGCAGCGGCGAGGTTGTCGAGAGTGTCGCCATAGTCCTTGTGCAAGGGACTTTGCCGCAGCATCGCCAGCAGCCTGCCGGCCTCGCTCTGGGTGTCGGCACGCACGTACAGCGGCTGCTGGCCGAAATCCGCAATGCCCGCCTCGAACGTCTGTACCGCCACACCGGCCAGGTCGCCGCGCCCGTGCATGTCGAAGCCGGGGCCGATGAAGGCGATATCGGCGTCGACCTGGCTCATCAGGGGCCAGTCGTGCTGGAAACGGATGTCGCCGTTGGTGATGTGGCCGGTGGCCTCGAAGCGGCCATCGTTGTTGTCGAACGGCCAGTCGTCCAGGTCACCGCTGACCAGGCCGACGCCGTTGCGCACCTGGCCACCGGCCAGTGCCATGTCCAGCCAGTCGGTGGCGCCCTTGCTCATCCTGGAATGGATCCAGAAGCGCTTGGCCGCGGTCATCGGCACGTCGTCCAGCTTGGCCGCCAGCTGCAGCCACGGCCGGGTGCCGTCGCCCTGGAACCAGACACCACCGCGCACGTCGGCGGCATAGTCGGTGCCTTCCACGCGCATCGCCGCGGTGCCGATGCGCCAGCCGCCCGCTTCGTCGCGCCAGCCCACCACCTGTCCCGCCAGGTGCAGGTCATGGCGCACGCCGAATCCGGTTGGCCAGTCAAACTGCAGCTGCTGGCGCGGCTGCAGCTGCAGGCTGAAACCATCGGCATCGCCCTCGAAGCGCCCGCCGAGGCCACGCAGGCCCGGCGAGTGGCCCACGCTGGCAAAGCCCAGCGATTTCAGTTCACCCTGCGCCCACAGCGGGCCATCACGCTGGCCGGACAGCTGCAGCTCACGCACATCCAGTTGCGGCCGGGACAGGAACAACCAGTGGCGCAGGCCGGGGTCGAGGCGATCACTCAGCGCCAGCGCGCGCAGCGCGGTGCCGGCCTGCACATCGCCGGAACTCACCCGCAGCTGCCTGCCGACCTGCAGCTGCAGACCGTCGAGCTGCTGTTCGCCGTCTTCGGTCTTCAGGCGCAGGCGCGGCACCTGCAAGGCCCAGCCGTCGGCCTGGCGCTGCCAGCGCAGGCGTGCCTGCAGGCGCTGCAGCTGCAACTGCGGCACTGCCACGTCGGGCATCGGTGCGCCATCGATGCGTACCTCGCGCAGGTCCGAATCGGTGGTCAGCGCAACCGGGGCGAAATCACGCAGGGTCAGCCACAGGTTCAGCTCGCCCTTGCCTTCGCGCAGGCGGACGCCACCGGCTGCCAGCAGCGGCGACCAGGCATGGAAATCAACAGGATCGGCGCCCAGCCAGGCCTGGCCGTTGCCGCGCACGCGGTCCACATCCAGCACCGCAGTCAGTGGCAGTGCGTCGGCCTGCACCCAGGCGCGCACGCCCACGCGCAGGCGGTCGCCATTGACGCGCAGGCGCAGGTCGATGCGCGTCAGCGTGGTATCGATGCCCAGATCCGGCGCGTGCACGCCCAGGCGGCCCTCGACCACCTGCAGTTCGCCCAGCCGGCGCAGCGCATCCAGCGGGTCACCGCCGTTGGTTGACTGCGGCAGGCCCTGCACCGACCAGCGGCCGTCCTCACCCTGCTTCAGGTCCAGCGCCAGGCCACGCAGGCGCAACTCGGTCAGCGAACGGCCCGGCAGCAGCCCGCTGTACATCGACACCAGCACTTCCGCCTCGCCGATCGCCAGGCCTTGGCCGGCGCCGATGCGCAGGCCCTTCAGCTGCAGCAATGGGCCACGGCGGGTCCACGTGGTCTGCAGCTGGTCGAAACGTACTGGCTGGCCGGCCCGCTCACTCAGCCAGGCAGCAATCCTGTCGGGATGGCGCTCGGCCAGCGGCAGCAGCTGGCTGATGCTGCCCACCAGCAAGGCAAGCCCGACCAGGCCCACCGCACACGCGGCAATGAAATGACGGCGGATCCTTCGCAGTCGCAGGCGCGGCGGCGCGCTCATCGGCCGCCGGGG
>NZ_JAPTFX010000157.1:0-10557 GCF_030985895.1 Stenotrophomonas sp. Sm6012
GGGCATGGCCCGGCGCTACCCCCCTGACCGATCAATGCCCGCTACGCGCGCCACCCACCTGCTCGATCAACGTCTGGCTGGCCGCATTGAGCCCCACCACCGTTACCTCAGCGCCATGCGCGGCCAGTTTTTCCTGAGCGCGTTCCAGCGCGGCCACGGCGGTCAGGTCCCACAGGTGGGCGTCGCGCAGATCGATCTGCACCTTCGGCGCCACGTGCTGGAAATCGAATGCGGCGCCCAGCTGGCCAGCGGACGCAAAGAACACCTGCCCACGTACGCGGTAGACCTGCGTGTCCCCGGCGTCTTCGCGCTGCACGTCCAGCATGCGGCCAACCTTGCGGGCGAAGAACAGCGCCGACAGCAGCACGCCGCTGAGCACGCCCTTGGCCAGGTCGTGGGTGGCCACGGTGACCACCACGGTCAGCAGCATGACGGCGGAGGAACTGCGCGGATGCGTGCGCAGGTCGCGCAGCGAGCGCCAGCTGAAGGTGCCGATGCTGACCATGATCATCACCGCCACCAGCGCCGCCATCGGGATCTGCCGCACCAGCTCGCTGCCATACACCACCAGCACCAGCAACACCACGCCGGCCACCAGGCAGGACAGGCGCCCGCGGCCGCCGGAGGTCACGTTGATGACCGACTGGCCGATCATCGCGCAGCCGGCCATGCCGCCGAGGAAGCCGGTGACCGTGTTGGCCACGCCCTGGCCGACGCATTCGCGGTTGCGCTCGCTGGGCGTTTCGGTGATGTCTTCGACGATCTGCAGGGTCATCATCGATTCGAGCAGTCCGACCACCGCCAGCGTGGCTGACACCGGCAGCAGGATGCGCAACGTTTCCCAGGCAAGCGGAACATCCGGCAGCAGGAAGTGCGGCAGGCTGTCAGGCAGCTGGCCCATGTCGCCCACGCTGCGCACGTCCACGCCGAAGCCGATCACCACGGCGGTGAGCACCACGATGGCCACCAGCGGCGAGGGCACCGCGCGGGTAATGCGCGGCAGCAGGTAGATGATCGCCAGTGCGGCGGCGCACAGCACGTACACGGTGGGACCGCGGCCGATCAGCTCGGGCATCTGGGCCAGGAAAATCAGGATGGCCAGCGCGTTGACGAAGCCGGTGATGACCGAGCGCGAGACGAAGCGCATCAGTGAGCCGAGTTTGAACACCCCGGCCAGCACCTGCAGCAGGCCGGCCAGGATGCTGGCGGCGAACAGATACTGCAGGCCGTGGTCCTTGACCAGGTCGACCATCACCAGCGCCATCGCACCGGTGGCGGCAGAGATCATGCCGGGCCGGCCGCCAGCAATTGCGGTGATCACCGCGATCGAGAACGCGGCATACAGGCCGACCTTGGGGTCGACGCCAGCGATGAGCGAGAAGGCGATGGCCTCGGGAATCAGGGCCAGGGCGACGACGATGCCGGACAGCAGGTCGCCACGGATATTGCCGAGCCATTGCTGGCGCAGGGGGTAGGACGTTTGCATGGGAAAACTCCGCGCACACGCGGGCGTGGCCACGTGGCGCTGCAGTGGAAAGACACGGGTTCCTGAGCCGGGCGGGCCGGCTGCCGATGTGCGGCAAGGGTCAGGGTGGCGTGATCACTGCAGGGCAAGGTCGATGCGTGGGAGGGGCGCAGTCTACGCCAGTGGGACCGCCGGGGACAGCATCGTCGACCTCAGCGGCAACGGAGCATGGCTCCGCTCTACAATCCAGGCATGGCCGCCGACCGACCGCATTTCTTCGACCCCGCCACCGAACAGGGCGTGCTGCGCCTGTCGATTGCCGGCGCACTGCTGCTGGCATTGGCTGCGGTGGTGTTCGGCCTGTTGGCCAATTCCTCGCTGATCATCTTCGACGGCATCTATGGCCTGATCGACGTGGTCATGACCTGGCTGTCGCTGCTGGTCGCGCGGCTGATCGCACTGTCCACCAGTACCGATGCGCTGCAGTCGCGGCTCAACCAGCGCTTCACCATGGGCTTCTGGCACCTGGAGCCGATCGTGCTGGGGGTCAGCGGCACGCTGATGATCGGCGCGGCGCTGTATGCGCTGGTCAATGCGGTGGATGCGCTGATGTCCGGTGGCCGCCACATCGCGCTGGGGCCGGCGATCATCTTTGCCGGCCTGTCACTGGTGGCCGAGAGTGCGCTGGCCTGGTTCGTGCTGCGCGCCAACCGCCGCATCGGGTCGGAGTTCATCGCGCTGGATGCGAAGAACTGGGTGGTGGCGGCGAGCATGTCGGCCTGCTACATGGTGGCCTTCCTCGGTGGCGTGCTGGTGCAGGGCACGACGTGGGCCTGGGTCGGGCCGTACATCGACCCGGCCATCCTGGCCTTCGTCTGCGTGCTGGTGATGATCGCGCCGCTGGGCACCGTGCGCCGGGCGCTGGCCGGCATCCTGCTGGTCACCCCGCCGGAACTGCAGGCGCACGTGGATGCGGTGGCCCGCGGGATCGTGGCGAAGCACGGTTTCGTCGAGCACCGCAGCTACGTGGCACAGGTGGGCCGCGGCGAGCAGATCGAGCTGTTCTTCGTGGTGCCGGAAAACGACCCGCCACGGCCGCTGGTGGAATGGGACCAGCTGCGCGACGAGATCGGCGACGCGCTGGGCGAGGCCTCGCCGGACCGCTGGCTGACCATCATGTTCACCACCGACCGCGAGTGGACGCTCTAGGCCGGCCGGACGATCGATCAAATTTTGCGGACGAGCTGTCACCCAGCGTCCTTGGAAACCGGGCAAAGTAGGCTCCAACGCAACACCACCCACCGACCAGGAGCATCCCGATGTCCATCGAAAAGGTTCTGTACACCGCCCAGGCCACCTCCACCGGCGGCCGTGAAGGCCGTTCCGTCTCGTCCGACAACGTGCTGGACATCCAGCTGTCGACCCCGCGCGAGCTGGGCGGCGCCGGCGGCCCCGGCACCAACCCGGAGCAGCTGTTCGCGGCCGGCTATTCGGCCTGCTTCCTGGGCGCGCTGAAGTTCGTGGCCGGCCAGGCCAAGGTCGCGCTGCCGGCCGACACCACTGTGACCGGCAAGGTGGGCATCGGCCAGATCCCGACCGGTTTCGGCATTGAAGCCGAGCTGACCATCAACGTGCCGGGCGTGCCGCGCGAGCAGGTGGAAGAGCTGGTGCAGAAGGCGCACATCGTCTGCCCGTACTCCAACGCCACCCGCGGCAACATCGACGTGACGCTGATCGTTGCCTGATGCGCTGATGCCGGCCAGCGGCCGGCACTACCCACGCCAAGGCAAAAAAATGGGCGGATGCCGGTCGAAACCGGGCATCCGCCCATCCCACCTTCGTTGTCCCGCACGGGGGCATGAGGTTGCCGGCCAGCGGCCGGCACTACCAGGTCACTTCTCGCTCGTAATGAGCTGCACGACGCTGGAGAAATCCAGCTTGCCGCGGCCGGCCTGGTGATTCATCGAGTACAGGTTGCGGGCCACTTCGCCCAGCGGGATCGAGGCGCCGACACTCATCGCCGCTTCCACCGCCAAGCCCATGTCCTTCAGCATCAGGTCGCTGCCGAAGCCGCCGCTGTAGCCACGCGAGGCCGGCGCATTTTCCAGCACGCCCGGCCACGGGTTGCACACTTCGGTGGCCCAGCTGCGGCCGGTGCTGACCGCCATCATCTGCGACAGCACCTTCGGGTCCAGCCCGTGCGCCACGCCCAGTGCGATGGCCTCGCCGGTGACCGCCATGATCACGCCCAGCGCCATGTTGTTGCACAGCTTGGCGACCTGGCCGGCACCGCTGGCGCCAACGTGGAAGATGTTCTTGCCCATCGCCTGCAGCACCGGGCGCGCGCGTTCCAGTGCGTCTTCTTCGCCGCCGACGATGAAGGTCAGGGTGCCGGCCTGGGCGCCGGCGGTACCGCCGGATACCGGCGCGTCGATCATCTGCAGGCCACGCGCGGCAGCGGCTTCAGACACCTTGCGGGCACTGGCCGGGGCAATGGTGCTGCAGTCGATGACCAGTGCACCGGCCGGGATGGCGGCGAGGATGCCATCGTCGCCCAGGTACACGCCCTCGACGTGACGGCTGGCCGGCAGCATCGAGATCACCACCTCGGCATCGGCCAGGGTGTCACGCGCGGTGGACGCGGCGCTGGCGCCGGCATCGACAGCGGCCTGCACCGCGGCCGGGACCAGATCGAACACGCGCACAGTGTGGCCGTTCTTGACCAGATTGGCGGCCATCGGGCCACCCATGTTGCCCAACCCGATGAATGCAATGCGGCTCATGCAAGGCTCCTTTCAGCAAGGGGAGTACCCAGGTCGGCCAGCGGATGCGCGGCATCGGCCCAGGGGGAAGCGAAGAAGGTCTCGGCCCATGCGGTGGTGGCTTCGGCCAGGGTGGCCGGGTTCCACTGCGGGTTGCGGTCCTTGTCGATCAGCAGTGCGCGGATGCCTTCGGCAAAATCGCCATGGGCGGCGCAATGCAGCGCGGTGATGTATTCCAGCCGGTAGACGCTGGCCAGGTCCTGGCCGGCGCTGCGGCGCTGCAGTTCGAATGCCAACCGCGCCGAACCCGGTGCACCCGCGGCGAGGGTCTTCTGTGCGGCCTGCAACCACGCATCGTCGGTCTGCAGGCCACTGATGCGGTCGATGATGACGGCGAGATCATCGCCTTCGCACAGCGCGTCGACCTGCGCCGCGTGGGCCAGCAGCGGGCCGGTGACGGCGTCGCTGGCGTGCGATTGCAGCAGCTGGCTCAGGCGCTCGTGGTTGTGCGCGGCATCGCCCGACCAGGCCACCTGCAGCAGCGCATCGAACACCGCGCTGCGGCGTTCTTCGGCCACGTGCACGTCGGCCAGGCCGGCGTAGATGGCATCGCCCGGATTGAGCAGCGCGCCGGTCAGGGCCAGGAACAGGCCACCCCTGCCCGGTACGCGCGGCAGCAACCAGCTGCCACCGACATCGGGGAACAGGCCCACGGTGATTTCCGGGAACGCCAGCTTGGAGCGCTCGCTGACCACGCGGTGGCTGGCGCCGGACATCAGGCCGATGCCGCCGCCCATCACGATGCCATGGCCCCAGCACAGGATCGGCTTGGCGTAGGTGTGGATGAGGTAGTCGACGCGGTATTCGACGTCGAAGAACTCGGCGGCGTAGTCGTTTTCGCGGATGTCGCTGCGGCCAGCGTCGCGGAAGGCGACCATGCTCTTGTACAGGCTGTGCAGGTCACCGCCGGCACAGAACGCCTTTTCGCCGGCGCCCTGCAGCACCACCATCGCGATGGCGTCATCGTCGGCCCAGGCATTGAGCTGCTTCAGCAGCAGGTGCGCCATCGGCAGCGAGAAACCGTTGAGCGTACGCGGCGCATTGAGCGTGGCGATGCCGATGCGCGTGCCGTTGCCGGCCACGCGCTCTTCGAACAGCACCGGTGCTTCATCGGCAACGGTGTCGGTGCTCATGCGTTCTTCCACTGCGCGGCGCGCTTTTCCAGGAAGGCGGTCACGCCCTCGACCTGGTCGGCGGTGTCGAACAGGTCGACGAAGGCTTCGCGCTCGGCCACCAGTGCCGAGGCATGGGTGCCGCTGCGGGTGGACTGCACCAGGGTCTTGCAGGCGGCGATGCTGGTGGGGCTCTGCTTGCCGGCCTTGTTCGCCCACTCCAGCGCCAGCACCTTGGCCTCGCCCTTGCCGACCTTTTCTTCGGCCAGGCCGATGCGCAGTGCGGTGTCGGCATTGATGCGCTCGCCCAGCAGGATCATGCGCTTGGCCCAGCCCTCGCCGACCAGGCGCGGCAGGTTCTGGGTGCCACCGGCGCACGGCAGCAGGCCGACGGTGGCCTCCGGCAGCGCGACCTGGGCGTGTTCTTCGATGATGCGCAGGTCGCAGGCCAGCGCGCATTCCAGGCCGCCACCCATGGCGTAGCCGTTGATGGCGGCGATCGACACGCCACGGAACCCGGACAGCGCTTCGAAGGCTTCACCGAAACGGCGTGCGGCTTCGCGTGCGGCGGCCTTGTCGCCCGAGGCGAACTGGTTGAGATCGGCGCCGGCGGAGAAGAACTTCTCGCCGTCACCGGTGATCACCAGCGCGTAGATCTCGCGGTCCGCGTTGAGCGCGCCCACCAGGTCGCGCAGTGCCGACAGGCTGTGCACGGTCCAGGTATGCGCGGGCGGGTTGTGCAGGGTGACCACGGCGGTGTGGCCATCCACCTCGACCTTCAGGCCCACGTGCTCCTGGGTACGCCAATCCTTCATCGCAGTTCCTCTTCGGTGTTGAGCAGGTGACGGGCAACGATCACCCGCATGATCTCGTTGGTGCCTTCCAGGATCTGGTGCACGCGGCAGTCACGCAGCAGGCGCTCGATCGGGTATTCGCGGATGTAACCGTAGCCACCGTGGATCTGCAGTGCTTCGTTGCAGACGTTGAAACCGGCATCGGTGGCGAAACGCTTGGCCATCGCGCACCACACGTTGGCATCGCCGGCACCGGCATCGAGCTTGCGCGCGGCGGTGTGCACCATCTGCCGTGCGGCAACCAGTTCGATGGCCATGTCGGCCAGCTTGAACTGCAGCGCCTGGAACTCGGCCAGCGCCTTGCCGAACTGGCGGCGCTCGCCCATGTAGCGGCGTGCGGCATCCAGCGCGCCCTGCGCGGCGCCCAGCGAGCAGGCGGCGATGTTGATGCGGCCGCCGTCCAGCCCCTTCATCGCCAGCTTGAAGCCGCCACCTTCCTCTCCCAGAAGGTGGCTGACCGGCACGCGGACGTTCTCGAACGTGATGCCACGGGTCGGCTGGCTGTTCCAGCCCATCTTCTCTTCCTTGCGGCCGAAGCTGACGCCCGGCAGGTCGGCCGGCACCGCAATCGCACTGACACCACTGGCACCGGCACCGCCGGTACGCGCCATCACCACCAGCAGCTCGGTGGCACCGGCGCCGGAGATGAAGGCCTTGGAACCGTTCAGCACGAAGTGGTCGCCATCGCGCACGGCGGTGGTCTTCAGCGAGGCCGCATCGGAACCGGCACCCGGTTCGGTCAGGCAGTAGGAGGCCAGCTTGAGGCCGGCGGCCAGATCCGGGCCCCACGCATCGCGCAGTGCCGGCTGGCCCCACTTGGACACCATCCACGAGGCCATGTTGTGGATGCTGATGTACGCCGCGGTCGACGGATCGACGTTGGCGAGCTCCTCGATGACGACGGCGGCGTCCAGTCGGCTCAGGCCGCTGCCGCCCACTTCCGGGTCCATGTACAGGCCGCAGAAGCCCAGTTCACCGGCCTTGGCGATCGCCTCGCGCGGAAAGATGCCCTCCGCATCCCATCGCGCGGCGTGCGGCGCCAGTTCGGCCTGTGCGAAGTCGCGCGCCGCCTCGCGGTACGCCTGCTGCGCTTCTTCCAGTTCCGTCGTCATCGAGTGGCTCATGGCTGCTCCTGCGGTTACTTCAGGCTGATCGTGGTGTTGACGCCATGGCTCAGCGTTTCGTCATCGAACCAGCGCGCGGTGACCGTCTTGGTCTGGGTGTAGAACAGCACCACCTGCTTGCCGTACGGACCCAGGTCGCCCAGCTTGGAGGCGCGCGAACCGGTGAACGAGAACAGCGGCACCGGCACCGGGATCGGCACGTTGATGCCGACCTGGCCGACGTCGATGTCTTCCTGGAACCTGCGTGCGGCTGCGCCGGACTGGGTGAACAGCGCGGTGCCGTTGCCGTTCGGGTTGCTGTTGACCATGGCGATGGCCTCGTCCAGCGTCTCCGCTTCGAGGATGACCAGCACCGGCCCGAAGATCTCTTCCTGGTAGATGCGCATGTCGGTGGTGACACCGGCAAAGATGGTCGGGCCGACGAAGTTGCCCTTCTCGAAGCCATCCACCTGCGGGTTGCGGCCGTCGAGCACCAGCTTGGCGCCCTGCTCCACGCCCGAGGCGATCAGGCCTTCCACGCGCTCGCGGGCGCTGCAGGAAATGACCGGGCCGACATCGGTGCCGGACACGGTGCCGCCGCTGACCTTCAGGGTCTGGGCCTTGGTGACCAGATCCTGCACCCAGCCGCGGGCCTCACCGACCAGCACCAGGGTGGAGGCGGCCATGCAGCGCTGGCCGGCGGCACCGAAGGCGGCGCCGACCATCGCATTGAGGGTCTGTTCCTTGTTGGCGTCCGGCAGCACCACGGCGTGGTTCTTGGCGCCCATCATGCACTGCACGCGCTTGCCGGCCAGCGAGGCGCGGTTGTACACGTGGGTACCGACGCGGGTGGAACCGACGAACGACACGGCCTTGATGTCCGGGTGGTCGCAGATCGCGTTGACCACTTCCTCGCCGCCGTGGACGACATTCAGCACGCCCTTCGGAATGCCCGCTTCCAGGGCAAGCTCGACCAGGCGCATGGTCACCATCGGGTCCTGCTCGGACGGCTTGAGGATGAAGGTGTTGCCGGTGGCAATCGCCATCGGGAACATCCACAGCGGGATCATCGCCGGGAAGTTGAACGGGGTGATGCCGGCGCACACGCCCAGCGGCTGCATGATGCTGTAGGTGTCCACGCCATTGGCCACGTTGTTGGCCAGCTCGCCCAGCTGCAGGTTGCCGATGGCAGCGGCATGCTCGACCACTTCCAGACCGCGGAACACATCGCCTTCGGCGTCGGGCAGGGTCTTGCCCTGTTCGGCGGTGAGGATGTGTGCCAGCTCGCTCATGTTCTCGCGGATCAGCTGCTGGTACTTCAGGAAGATGCGCGCGCGGGTGCCGATGGGAGTCTTGCGCCAGGTCTTGAAGGCTTCCTTGGCGGCGGCGACGGCGGCGTCCACTTCGCCGGTGGTGGCGAACGGCACCTGGGCCAGCACGTCCTGGGTGGCCGGATTGATCACGTCCTGCCAGTGGGAGGTGGCCGATTCAACGAACTGGCCATCGATCAGCATGCGGATACGGGGCGCTGCAACAGTCATGACGACAATCCCACGGGGTGCGAAAGATGCTTGGCATTATTCACAGCACCCACCTCGATTTCCGGGCTGAATCCGCTTAATCTGGCCAACACGCCAGACGATTCATGTTAATTCTGTGAATTATTCAGCCCCTCAGCGACAACTTGGCCTGCGTCTGCTGCGCCTGCGTGAGCAGCGCGGCTACAGCCAGGTGGACCTGGCCCGGACCCTGGGCCTGTCGGCCAGCTACCTGAACCAGATCGAGCGCAACAAGCGCCCGCTGACCCCGGCCGTGCAGAAAAAGCTGGGCGAGGTATTGGGCGACGTTTCCGCCCTGTTCGACGACGATGAGCCCGCCGCGCTGCAGGAAGCGTTGGGCGAAACCCTGCGCGACCTGGGCCTGGCCGAGGTGAGCGCCACCGAGCTGCGTGCATTGGCCGGCAACCTGCCGCAGGTCAGCCGCGCCCTGCTCGACCTGCACCGCCGGCACCTGGCCCTGCGCGAGCATGCGGCGGCACTGGAGTTCCAGCTGGGCGAGCCCGGCGCTGGCAGCACCCTGCCGGCCGGCGACCAGGTGCGCGAGTTCTTCAACCGCATGCACAACCACATTCCCGAACTGGACGAACTGGCCGAGCGGCTGTTCGCCGAATGGGGGCTGTCCCCCGGGCATGTGGCATCGCGCCTGCGCCAGCTGCTGGCCGACCGCCATGGCGTGCTGGTGGAGGTGGCGGCGCTGCAGGCCGGACGCGAGAAGCGCCAGTTCGATGCCGGTGCGCGGCGGCTGTGGTTGCCCGATTACCTGGAGCCCGGCCAGCAGGCGTTCCAGATGGCCGCCGAGCTGGCGCTGCACGGTTACCTGCCGCAGATCGATGCGGTGATCGCGCGTGCGGGCTTCCACGACGAAGCGCGCATCGCGCAGGCGCGGATCGGGCTTTCCAACTATTTCGCCGGTGCGCTGGTGATGCCGTACATGCGCTTCCTGCGTGCGGCCGAGGCCAGCAGCTACGACATCGAACTGCTGGCGCACCAGTTCGGCGTCGGCTTCGAGGCGGTGTGCCATCGGCTGAGCACGCTGGCGCGGCGCAGTGCGCCGGGCCTGCCGTTCTTCTTCATCCGGGTGGACCGCGCGGGCAATGTGTCCAAGCGGCATTCGGCTACCGATTTCCACTTCTCGCAGGTGGGTGGCTCGTGCCCGCTGTGGATCGTGTACGAGGCGTTCAACCAGCCGGGGCGCATCCTCACCCAGACCGCGCGCATGCCCGACGGCCGCCGCCATTTCTGGCTGGCACGGCAGGTCAGCAGCGGGCCGGTAGGCCATGGCCAACCGCGCAAGACGTTTGCGGTGGCGCTGGGCTGCGACCTGCAGCATGCGGAGCGGCTGGTGTATTCGCTGGGGCTGGATGTGCAGAGTCCGGGCAACTCGGTGTCGATCGGCCCGGGGTGCCGGGTGTGCCCGCGCGAGGACTGCATGCAGCGCGCGTTCGCGCAGTTGCCGGGAAGGTAGGGGTTATTCGGCAGGGCTGCGCCCTGCACCTGCTTCAATCCAAGGCAACAGCAAAAGCAACAGCGGGCTTTCCTTGGGATGGCGGGGTGGGTCCCCGGTGGCGGGGGACGCCGTAAACCCCCCTCCGGGGTCCGGCCCAGCCGCTGGCGGCTGTGCGTTCGGGCGCTTGCGAAGCAG
>NZ_JAPTFX010000158.1:0-10147 GCF_030985895.1 Stenotrophomonas sp. Sm6012
CCCGGCCGGCGGCCGGCGAGGATCAGAGCAGAACGACATCGAATTGCTCCTGCAGGTACTGCTCGTCCGCCTGGAAGCGGATGCTCTTGCCGAGGAACTCCTCCAGCTCGGCCACCGCCGAGGATTCCTCGTCGGTGATGCGCGCGACCACCTTGGTCGAGGCGATCACCAGCAGGCGCGCGGCATCGAACTGGCGCACCGCGCGGGTGATCTCGCGGAAGATCTCGTAGGTCACCGTCTCAGTGGTCTTGATGCTGCCCCGGCCACTGCACTGCGGGCAGGTTTCCGACAGCTGGCGTTCCAGGCTTTCCACCGTGCGCTTGCGGGTCATCTCCACCAGCCCCAGCGGCGAGAAGTCGTACACCGTGGTCTTGGCATGGTCGCGGGCCAGCGCCTTCTCCAGCGTGCGCAGCACCTGGCGGCGATGCTCGGCATCATCCATGTCGATGAAATCGATGATGATGATGCCGCCCAGGTTGCGCAGCCGCAGCTGCCGCGCCACCGCCTGCGCGGCCTCCAGGTTGGTGCGGAACACCGTCTCTTCCAGGTTGCGCTGGCCGAGGAACGAACCGGTATTGACGTCGATGGTGGTCATCGCCTCGGTCTGGTCGATCACCAGGTAACCGCCGGATTTCAGCGGCACCTGCTTGTCCAGCGCGCGGCCGATCTCATCCTCCACCCCGAACATGTCGAAGATCGGGCGGTCACCGGAATACAGCTCCAGCTTTTCGGCCAGCACCGGCATGTACTTGGCAACGAAAGCCTGCAGCTGGCCGAAGGTCTCCTTCGAATCGACCTTCACCTTGTCCACGTCCTTGCGGATCAGGTCGCGCACCGAACGCAGCGGCAGGCTCAGGTCTTCATAGATGATGCTGCAGGATGCGGCTTCACGACCGCGGCGCTCGACCACGTTCCACACCCGCGACAGGTAGGCGATGTCCTCGGCGATGGCCTCGGCCGGCTGGCCCTCCGCATTGGTGCGCACGATGTAGCCGTAGCCGCCATGCTGGGCCGACAGCTCGGTCACCAACGCCTTCAGGCGCGCGCGCTCGGTCTCGTCTTCGATGCGGGCCGATACGCCCACTACCTTGGACTGCGGCAGCAGCACCATGTAGCGCGAGGGAATGCTGATCTGCGTGGTCAGGCGCGCGCCCTTGGTGCCGATCGGATCCTTCACCACCTGCACCACGATGTCCTGGCCGTCGCGCAGCAGTTCGACGATCGGCACGCTGGCCGGCGGCGGCAGCGTGGTGTTCTCGGTATCGGCGCTGGCCACCGGGGCCGGGCGCACCACGTCATTGGCGTGCAGGAACGCGGCGCGCTCCAGCCCGACCTCGACGAAGGCAGCCTGCATGCCGGGCATGACCCGCTGCACCTTGCCCTTGTAGATGTTGCCGACCACACCCCGGCGCCAGCCGCGCTCGATGTGCAGTTCCTGCAGCATGCCGTTTTCGATCACCGCGACCCGGGTCTCGCGCGGGGTCACATTGACCAGGATTTCCTCAGACATCTGCAGCCTCCCTGGCGGCATCGGCAATGGGGGCCGGCACGCCGCAGCGCGCCAGCAAACGATCGGTGTGCAGCAACGGCAGCCCCATCACGCCGGAGTAGCTGCCGGACAGGTGCTCGATCCAGCGTTCGGCGCCGCCCTGGATGGCGTAGGCACCGGCCTTGTCCAACGGTTCGCCGGTAGCCACGTAGGCGGCGATGTCGGTGGCGTCGATCGGCGCGAAGGTCACCTCGGAGATGACCAGCTCACTGTCCAGCCCTTGCGCGCCGACCACCACCACGGCGGTCATCACCTGGTGGGTGCGCCCCGCCAGGCGCGCCAGCATCGCCCGCGCATCGGCGGCATCGACCGGCTTGCCGAACACTTCACCGTCCAGCACCACTTCGGTGTCCGAACCGAGCACCCGCGCCTGCGGGTCATCGGCCAGCACCCGGGCCAGCCCGGCGCGCGCCTTGTCGGCGGCGACCCGGCAGACATACTGTTCGGCACTTTCAGCCGCGGCGCGCTGCTCGACGACCTCCAGGTCAAGGGCCTGGAAGGGGCGTCCGAGTCGGGCCAGCAACTGGTTGCGTCGGGGGGAGCGGGAAGCAAGATAGAGCATCGGCACAGCATAACCTGAGGCCGCCACCTGAATCGTCGGCAACCCGTTCCGGAACGCGTTCAACCCCGAACAGGCTCACAGCGCGTTCATCGCTACGACACCACCCTCACTGGCACAACAAGGAGTTCTCCATGCGCCTGACCGCCACCCCGCTGCTGCTCGCCCTGTCCCTCGCCCTTGGAACCTCGATGACCGCCCATGCTGCCCCGCCGTCGCCGTCGATCGCTGCCCCGGCTGAAGGCACCCTGCTGAACATCTCGGCCAACGCCGAAGCCACCCGCGTACCGGACGTGGCCACCCTGTCGGCCGGCGTGGTCACCCAGGCCGCCGATGGCAACAGCGCCATGCGCCAGAACGCCCAGCAGATGGACAAGGTGCTGGCCGCGATCAAGGCCGCCGGCATTGCCGAGCGCGACGTGCAGACCAGCGGTGTCAGCCTCAACCCGCAGTACCGCTATGCCGACAACGAAGCACCCAAGATCACCGGCTACCAGGCCAGCAACACGGTCAGCCTGAAGGTGCGTGACATCGCCAAGCTCGGCAAGGTGCTGGACGCACTGGCGGCGCAGGGCGCCAACCAGATCAACGGCCCCAGCTTCGAGATCGACCAGCCCGAGCCGGTGTACGACGAAGCCCGCCTGGCGGCGCTGAAGAAGGCGCAGGCGCGTGCGCAGACCTATGCGAAGTCGCTGGGCCTGCAGGTGCGCCGCATCGTCAGCATCTCCGAGAACGCCGGTGGCGGTTACCGCCCGATGCCGATGATGCGTGCCATGGCCGCCGGGGCGGCGATGGACAAGGCCACCCCGGTCGCGCCGGGTGAATCGACCGTCTCGGTCAACCTGGACGTGGTGTTCGAACTGGGCCGCTGATCGCCGCCGCCCGTGCCGAACCAGGCGGGTCCCGAACGGGGCCCGCCTTTTTTCATGCCTGCTGCCGGGACTGGCTGAAGGCCAGCACAACGATCATGCCCCTGCCTCTAGGCAGTGGCCGCCATGCCGCGCTACTGATGCACTGCCAGCCGCGTGCGGCAACCCCGCCACGGGCCCTGGTGCGTTGAGGACTTCGTCACTGGCATGGAGGTGGACCATGGTTCGTACGTATCCCGTTGCATCCCCGCACTTCGACCCCGCCCGCGTTGCCGCCTGGAGCGCGGCCATCGCCCTGCATCTTCTGGCCTTCCTGTTGCTGCTGATCCCGGCAACCTACCAGGCCATCACCACCCTGCCCCGCGACAACACCACGGTGCGGCTGATCCCCAAGGAAATTCCCAGGCCGCCGGAGCCGCCCAAGCTGCGCACGGAACCCCAGCACGTGGACGTTGTTCCGAAGCAGCAGACCATGCCGAAGGAAGCAACGCCACTGCCGGCGCCGACCGCCACACTGGAGGAAGCGCAGGGCATCGTCACGCCCGCTGCCGAACCCGCGTCCCTGCCCTCGGTCCCGGCCATCGACAGTTCGACGCCAATGGCCGGCGCCCAGCTGCAGTACCGCAGCGCACCGCCACCGGCCTATCCGCTACCGGCGCTGCGCAACCACGAGCAGGGCACGGTACTGCTGCGGGTGGAGGTCGACAGCAGTGGTCAACCGGTCGTGGTCAGCATCGAGCGCAGCAGTGGCTCACGCAGCCTGGACCAGGCCGCCCGCCAGCAGGTGCTCAAGCGCTGGCGCTTTGAACCGGCACAGCGTGACGGAGTAGCGGTACCGGCCATCGGCCTGGTACCGGTGCAGTTCTCGCTGCCGGACTGAAGCTTTCAGGGCCGGCCCGGCTACCTTCCGGGCCGGCCTTCACATGCGAAAGGACAGACTCGGCAAAGCCCGCAGTCAGGCGTTACGAATTAAGCAAAATTTCACTACTTCGTCACCTGCCGGAAACCTAGATTGATCCGTCCCGGACAGTACCGGAGACAGCCCTCAACGCTACGGTTTTCCAGTTAGGAGAGAAGCTGTGAAACACCTGATCCAACGGCCCGCCAGCCGCCGCCGCTGCACCCTGGCATCGTCCATCACCCACGTCCTTGCCGGCGGCACCCTGCTGCTGGTGGGCACCATGGCTTCCACCTCCGCCTTCGCGCAGGAAAAGGCCACCAACCTCGACCGCATCACGGTCACCGGTTCGAACATCCCGCGTACCAACACCGAAACACCGTCCCCGGTGCAGGTGGTGACCCGCCAGGAAATCGACCGCACCGGCAAGACCTCGCTGGCCGAGTACCTGCAGACCATCACCGCCGATGGCGCCGGCTCGATTCCCAAGACCTTCGGCAACGGTTTTGCCGGCGGTGGCGCGGGCATCTCGCTGCGCGGCCTGGGCGCCGGCTCGACACTGGTACTGTTGAATGGTCGTCGCATGGCGACCTATGGCCTGGCCGATGACGGCCAGAAGGTCTTCACCGACCTGAGCACCATCCCGCTCGACGCCGTTGAGCGCGTGGAAGTGCTGAAGGACGGCGCCTCGGCGATCTATGGCTCCGATGCCATCGCCGGCGTGGTCAACATCATCCTGCGCAGCGACTTCCAGGGCGTCATCCTGCGTGGCTCCTACGGCCTGTCCGGTGACAGCGATGGCGACGCCAGGAAGGCGACCCTGACCGCCGGTACCGGCGACCTGGCCACCGATGGCTGGAATGCGTTCTTCAGCCTGGACGTGGGCAAGACCGACGCGATCAAGCTGAGCGACCGCAAGAACCGCAAGTGGATCGGTACCGGCGACACCCGCCCGTGGGGCTATGACAAGACCGCACAGTTCCTCGGCGGTGCCTATACCCGTGGCGGCACCTCCGGTGGCGCAGGCCCCAACGGTTCCTACCTCGATCCGACCGGCCACCTGGTGCCGCTGCCCGGCTGCACCGGCCTGACCACCATCGGTGGCCAGACCCCGGCCAGCATCGCCGCCGACGGCTGCCTGTGGGATCCGGCACAGCAGTACCGCGACCTGATTCCGGAAGAGAAGTACGTCAACGTGTTCGGCCGTGCCAGCTTCGCCTTCGGTGAGGGCGGCGAGATCTACACCGAGATCGGCTACTCGAAGAAGGAAACCATCTTCAGCAACACCCCGTCCGGCGTGTCGGGCGGCTGGGGCTATCCGGGCGGCCCGGTCAATGCCAACTCCGGCCCTGGCGCCACCGTGCTGGGCCCGAACCACCCGGACAACCCGACCCCGGGTACGCCGGTCCGCGTGCGCTACTCGGCCTGGGACGTCGGCCCGCGCGTGACCGACAACACCAACGAGTTCAACCGCTTCCTGGTCGGCATCAAGGGCAACTGGGGCGACTGGAGCTACGACACCGCCTACCTGCACTCAGGCACCGACCTGACCAACGAGCGCACCGGCTTCCTGCGCTACAGCGCCGTGCAGTGCGCACTGGGCAATGCGAACTGCGCCGGTGGCGTGTGGCGCATCGGTGATGATGCCGGCAAGAACTCGCAGGCACTGTACGACTACATCTCGCCGAAGATCAGCGCGCGTGCCAAGTCGAGCCTGGACATGTTCGACTTCACCGTGTCGCGCAGCCTGATGGACCTCAAGGGTGGCCCGCTGGGCCTGGCGATCGGCACCGAGTGGCGCAAGACCAGCAACAGCCTGACCCCGCAGACCTACACCGACCAGGGCGACATCATCGGCCTGGGCTATTCGGCCTATGACGGCACCCAGAACGTCTACGCCGGCTACGTCGAACTGTCGGCACCGGTACTGGAGCAGCTGGAACTGTCCGGCGCGCTGCGTTACGACAAGTACGAAAGCGGTGAAGGCAAGGCCACGCCGAAGCTGGGCGTGAAGTGGACCCCGGCCGACTGGATCGCCCTGCGCGCCAGCTACGCCGAAGGCTTCCGCGCGCCGAACCCGGCCGAGAACGGCGATGGTGGCCTGGCCGCCTTCTCCACTGCGGTCGATCCGGTGCGTTGCCAGATCAGCGGCGGCGCGGCCAGCGAATGCGGCGCCAACTCGGTGGCCATCATCACCAAGCCGAACAAGCTGCTGAAGCCCGAAGAGTCCAAGAGCTACTCGGTCGGCATCGTGCTGCAGCCGACCTCGACCACCTCGATGACGGTTGACGCCTGGCAGATCAAGCGCACCAACGAGATCGTGCAGGGCAGCACCGCAGCGGCGATTCTTGCCGGCAACGTGCTGCGCGACAGCAACAATCTCAATGGCGTGGCCAACAGCGGCACCATCCTGGCGGTCAACACCGGCTATGTGAATGCCAGCTCGTCGCGTGTGCGCGGTATCGACACCGATATCCGCCAGACCTTCGAGATCGGCCCGGGCCAGCTGGAGCTGGACCTGCAGTGGAGCCACATCCTGAAGTTCGAGCGCACCGAAGGCGGCGACACGGTTGACTACGTGGGCACCCACGGCAACTGCGACGTCACCAACTGCATCGGTACCCCGAAGGACAAGGTCAACTTCGGCACCACCTGGAAGCAGGGCCCGTGGAGCGTCAGCGGCATCGTCAACTACATCAGCAAGATGGACAACATCGACAGCCGTGGTGGCAGCTACCTGGCCTTCTACGCTGATGGCACGCCGGTGACGAAGATCTCCTCGTTCACCACGATGGACCTGTCCGGTCGCTGGAGCATCAACGACTCGTTCGAACTCAATGCCTCGGTGGCCAATGTGTTCGATCGCATCGCCCCGCTCGATCCGACCACCTACGGCGCGGTGAACTACAACCCGATGCACTTCTCCGGTGCGCTGGGCCGTTACTACACCGTCGGCTTCAAGTACACGTTCAAGTAACAGCAGCACG
Organism: Stenotrophomonas sp. Sm6012; assembly: GCF_030985895.1. Classification (NCBI taxonomy): domain Bacteria; kingdom Pseudomonadati; phylum Pseudomonadota; class Gammaproteobacteria; order Lysobacterales; family Lysobacteraceae; genus Stenotrophomonas; species Stenotrophomonas sp. Sm6012. The sequence continues at coordinate 6,863 of NZ_JAPTFX010000158.1, forward strand.
CCGTTGCATGCAGCACGTTCGAAGGCCCGGGCATCTGCCCGGGCCTTCGTCTTGCTGGCCCTTGCAGGCGTGTTCACGGCCACGCGGCTACCGTGTCCACGCGGCATCACTGCCGCAGGGGATCTCCATGGCCGCAACATCGCAACGACTGGGCCTGCCCGCGTTGACCGCACTGGTGGTCGGCTCGATGGTCGGCGCCGGCATCTTCTCATTGCCACAGAACGTCGCGCGCAGCGCCGGGCCGGCCGCCGCACTGATCGGCTGGGCGGTGAGTGGCGCCGGCATGCTGATGCTGGCCTTCGTGTTCCAGGCGCTGGCCAACCGCCGGCCGGACCTGGATACCGGCATCTACGCGTATGCGCGCGAGGGCTTCGGCAACTACATCGGTTTCTCTGCGGCGTGGGGCTACTGGGTCGCCTCCGTGCTTGGCAACGCCAGCTTCTTCGTGCTCATCTTCAGCGGCCTCGGCCACTTCATGCCGGTCTTCGGTGAAGGCAACACGCCGGCCGCGGTCGCCGCGTCGTCCGTGCTGCTGTGGACCGTGCATCTGCTGGTGCTGCGTGGCCTGCGCACCGCAGCCATCGTCAACGGCCTGGTGACGGTGGCCAAACTGCTGCCGATCGCGCTGTTCCTGGTGCTCGCGGCAGGCGCGTTCCGCCTGGATGTGTTCCGCGCGGATTTCCTCGGTACACCTGCACTCGGCGACCTCGGCCAGCAGCTGCGCGGCATGATGCTGGTCACCGTGTGGGTGTTCATCGGCATCGAAGGCGCCAGCATCTACTCGCGGCGTGCCGCCCGTCGCGCCGACGTCGGCCGCGCCACGGTGATCGGCTTCCTCGGTGTCTGGCTGCTGCTGGTACTGGTCAGCCTGCTGTCGATGGGTGTGCTGTCGCAGGCTGAACTGGCCGGGCTGCCCAATCCCTCGATGGCCTACGTGCTGCGTGCCATCGTAGGCGAGTGGGGGGCCACGGTGATCATCATCGGTTCGATCATTTCCGTACTCGGTGCGCTGCTGGCCTGGGTGCTGCTGTGTGCCGAAGTGCTGTATGCCGCAGCGGGCGACGGCACCATGCCGGCGTTCCTGGGCCGCGAGAACGCACGCGGCGTGCCCGCCAACGCGCTCTGGTTGAGCAACGGCCTGATCCAGCTGTTCCTGCTGCTGGTGCTGGTCAATGCAGGCAGCTACACCGGACTGGTACTGCTGGCCGCGTCGATGAGCCTGGTGCCCTACTTCCTGTCCACCGCATTCGGCGTGCAGCTGGCCTGGCGCGGGCACGCCTACGCAGGCGAGCCGGGCGTGCGCTGGCGCGACTTCGGTGTCGCACTGCTGGCCAGTGCCTATGCGCTGTGGCTGGTGTACGCCGGCGGCCTCGACAACCTGCTGCTGTCGGTGCTGTTGTACGTACCCGGCGTGGTGTTGTTCGCGCTGACCCGGCGCCAGCGCGGCGAGCGGGTGTTCACGCGTTGGGAGTGGGTGCTGTTCGGTGCGATTCTGCTGGTGGCGATCACCACGCTGGTCGCGTTCTCGAAGGGCCAGCTGACGCTGTAGAGCCGAGCATGGGCTCGGCTCTACAATGGGCGTTCCGGCAGCATGCCGATGTCCTGCATCCAGCGCTCGGCCAGGCGAGGCCATGCCGCGACCGGTGCGTCCTGCCTGCGCAGGCCGAACGCATGGCCGCCGCGTGCGAACAGGTGCATTTCCACCGGCACGCCCGCATCGATCAAGGCACGGTAGTAGGCCAGTGATTCGCGCACGTCATCGGTACGGTCATCGGTGGCCTGTGCGATGAACGTTGGCGGCACCTTGTCATCCACGACGATGTCCTTGACCAGCGACAGTCCCTTGCCGTGCCCTGCCCACAGGTGCCCGGAATACATGACCATCGCGAAATCGGGTCGGCTCGGCTGAGCGTCCGCTGCATCGATCGGCGTGTAGCTGCGCCCCGCATGCGTGCTCAGGCCAGCCACCACATGGCCACCCGCGGAAAAGCCGATCACGCCGACGCGTTTCGGGTCGATCTTCCAGCGCGCGGCGTGCGCACGCAGCATTCCCATCGCGCGCTGTGCATCCTGCAGCGCCATCGGCACCGATGGGTTGTCGCGGCAGTTGCAGTCGCGGTCCCAGTTCGGTCCCGACGCCGGCACGCGATACTTGAGCAACGCACAGGTGATGCCCTGCGTGGTCAGCCATTGGCAGATCTCGCTGCCTTCCAGATCCATCGCAAGCACGCGGTAACCGCCGCCCGGCACCACCAACACTGCAGTGCCATTGCCCGGCTCCTTCGGCGGAAATACGGTGAGGGTCGGCACCGCCACGTTCTGCAGCATCATCCAGCGTTCGCCACTTGCTTCGGAGATCGCCTCGCTGAGCTGCTCGGGTCCCTTCAGTTTCGGCGGCACCGCCGCCTTGCCATCCGGCCACAACGGCAGTTCCGTGGCGCCCTGTGGCGGGTGCCAGGTGGGAGGCTCAGCTTTCGCTGAAGCGAACGGCAACGCCACAAGCAGCAGCGAGCCCAGCAACAGGAGTGCGCGCACGATCAACATCCTTGATCAATGACGCTGCATTGTAGAGTCGAGCTTGCTCGACTGTCGTGGCCGATCAACAGAGCAGTCGAGCGAGCTCGACTCTACCCGGCACAAAAAAAAACCTGCATCTCGCGATGCAGGTTTTTCAAGGTGGCGCCCGAAGTTGGACTCGAACCAACGACCCCCTGATTAACAGTCAAGTGCTCTAACCGGCTGAGCTATTCGGGCAGACGACTAGTATAACCACTCTTCACGCGCGATGGTAGGGGTGATTGGCAATCATCGCAGCAGCACGGTACAGCTGCTCGGCCACCACCAGCCGCACCAGCATGTGCGGCAGCGTCAGTGGCCCGATCGACCACTTCTCATCGGCCAATGCCGAGACTTCAGGCGAATGTCCTTCCGGGCCACCGATCAGGAAGGCCAGGTCCCTGCCCTGCCCACGCCAATGTTCCAGGCGCTGCGCCAGCTGCTCGGAACTGAGCTGGCGACCCGGCACGTCGAGCGCGACCACGTATGCATTCTTCGGCAATGCAGCGATCACCCGCTTGCCTTCGTCTTCGGTGGCGCGGCGCGGATCGCGGCCCTTGCCACGCAGACCGGGCTCGATTTCCACCAGCTCGAACGGCAGCCAGTGCGACAGCCGCTTCTGGTACTCGGCGAACCCCTGCGCGACCCAGCTGGGTGCGCGTTCACCGGTGGCTATCAGGCGCGCTTTCATCTATGGCATCTCCAAAACGTCGACGGCGCCATCGGCGC
>NZ_JAPTFX010000159.1:0-9885 GCF_030985895.1 Stenotrophomonas sp. Sm6012
GCCCCCCCCCAACGCCATGACATCTGCACGCAACGCAGCCACTCACGGCGTGGCTCTACTGCTGATCGCCCACGTCGCGCACGCAGCCGACCGCCTGCAGCTCGACCCGGCAGGGCTGAGCCCTGCGCAGCAGCAGCTGGCCGGCCAGACCCTGGCCGATGTGCAGTCACTGCTGCCGGACGGCCTGCTACGTGCGTTGCCGACGCAGGTGCAGGTGCGCTGGGGCGCTGACCTGCCCGCCGAGGTGCATGGCCGTGCATTCGCCGGCCGCATCACGCTGCGCCGCGACCTGCTGGACGACCGCGTGCCCGGTGCGCGACGGGCTCGACGCAGCGCACTGGTGCACGAGCTGACCCACGTCGCCGACCGCAATGGCGCCGATTGGTCGCGCAGTGCGCGCTGGCGCGATCTGGCCGGGTGGCAACGCAAGCCGTGGCATCTCGGTCGCGGCCACAACGACTTCCGTGATCGCAGCCCGGATGGCTATGAGCTGAAGGATCCGGCCGAATACCTCGCGGTGAATGCCGAGCATTTCGTGCTCGATGCCGAGTTCACCTGCCGTCGGCCGGCACTGGCGCAGTGGTACCAGCAACACTTCGGCACACCGCCGTCGCTGCCGCAGCCGCAGTGCGATAGCAGTGTTCCGTTGCTGCAGGCGGAGCCGGAAGAGGGGGCGGCATCACTGCTGCAGCTGGATCCCTCACGGGTGTACGCGGTGGATTACCTGTTCGCCGAAGGCAGCGCGCAGCCGATGAGCCGCTGGGGCCACAGCATGCTGCGGCTGGTGATCTGCCGGCCCGGCCGCGCGCCGGGGCCGGACTGCCGCCTCGATCTGGAATACCACCGCGTGCTGTCGTTCCGCGCCTTTGTCGGCGATGTGCAGATTTCAAACTGGCGCGGCCTGACCGGCGGCTATCCCTCGCGCCTGTTCGTGCTGCCACTGCAGCAGGTGGTGGACGAGTACACCAAGGTCGAACTTCGCGGGCTGCAGTCGTTGCCCCTGCAGCTGGAACGCGACGAGATCGCCAGCCTGCTCGAGCGTACCGCGCAGGTGCACTGGAGCTATGACGGGCGCTATTACTTCGTCAGCAACAACTGCGCGGTGGAGACCGCGAAGCTGCTGCAGGCCGGTGTGCCGCGGCTCGGAAGTGCCGGCCTGGCGCAGCTGAGCCCGCGCGGGCTGAAGCGCCGGCTGGCGCGCCTGCAGGTGCTGGACGAGCAGGTACTGGACGATCGCGATTCAGCACAGGCGCAGGGCTATTACTTCGCCTCGGCGCGTGACCACTTCCAGCAGTTGTTCAATGTGGCTGCCGCCCAGCTGGCGTTGCCCGCGCGCGATGTGCGCGGCTGGCTGAAGCTGCCCGCACGGCAGCGGGCACCGTGGCTGCTGCAGGGTGACCTGCGGGCGAGCGCAGGCCTGCTGCTGTTGGAGCAGGCTACGCAACGGCGTGCCGAACTGCGCGCGCGCGATGTGCTCAAGCGGCAGCTGCTGGGTGCACCGGACAGTGCCCAGACCCGCAACCTGCGCGGGTTGCTGGAGCAGAGTGGGCAATGGCTGCGCCCGGGGACGCTGCTGCAGGGCGATGGCTACGGATTGCCGTTGGCCGACGAGCAGGCGCTCCTGATGCAGGCCGTGGCCACTGCCAGCGCGCAGGCGGTACCGGCGTGGCAGGCGCTGCGCCTGCAGCTGCGCCAGCAGTTGCCGGTGAAGCAGCGCGAGGAAATGGATGCGATCGATGCCAATCTGGCCGCGCTTGGTGCACGCCTGCGCACGCAGGCCGCCAGCTCGCCTACTGGCGCGGCAGTTCGATGACGAAACGGCTGCCGCCGGCGCTGCCCGGCATGCAGTAGACGCGGCCTCCGTGGGCGTCGGCGATGGCCTTGACAACGGCCAGGCCGAGCCCGCTGCCGCCGCCCTGGCGCGAGCGCGAGCCGTCGGCACGCATGAACGGAGTGAAGATATCGGTGTGGAGTTCCGGGTCGATGCCCGGGCCCTCATCTTCGATGGCCACCTGCACATGCGCTGGCGTGTCATGCACCGCAATCCGCACCTTGCCCGGGCTGGCATAGCGACGCGCGTTCTCCAGCAGTGCCAGCAGCGCCTGGCGCAGCCGGGTCGGGTCGCAGTGCGCGGTGTGTTCCTCGCGGCTGGTTTCCAGTTCCAGCACGAAGCCGGCAGCGCGGAACTGCGGGTCGACCAGGGTCATCACCGAATGCACCTCGGCCACCACGTCGGTGCGCGCGCGGCGCACGTCCAGCCGCGCATTGTCGGACAGGCTCAGCACGCGCAGGTCCTCGATCAGGCGCGACAGGCCCTCGACCTGGGCAAGCAGGCGGCGGAACTGGGATTCGTCAGGCTGGAATACGCCTTCGGCCAGCCCCTGCAGGCGGCCGCGCAGGATCGTCACCGGCGTGCGCAGCTCGTGGGCGATCGCGGCGTGCCACATGGCCCGCTCGCTCTCCATGTGCTGCAGGCGCCGCGCCATCGCATTGAAATCCTCGACCAGGGTGGCCACTTCGCCCGGCGAGTTCTCTTCGACGCTGGCGCGTGCACCGAGATCGCCGCCGGCCAGCGCGCGGACGCTGTCGACCAGCGAGTTCAGCGGCGACAGGATGCGATGTGCGAGGCGGAACGAGGCCGCGATGGCCAGGGCCAGTCCGGTCAGGATCACCCCGACCATCCACGCCAGCTCCGGCCCGGTAGGCAGCCAGCTTTCCGGCTCCTCGGCACTGCCGGGGAAGAACTCGACCAGCACTGCATACAACAGCCACGAAGACAGGATCATCATCACGATCACGCCGATCACCATCAGCGACATCGAGACGATGATGTGGCGGCTCAGACCGGAGCGGCGCAGGGTGCCCATCAGCGGTCGGCCATCAACCGGTAACCGACGCCGCGCACACTGGCCGGTACATTGAGCATGCCCACCTCATCCAGCTTGCGTCGCAGCTTGCTGACATGGCTGTCGACGGTGCGCTCCAGCGCCTCGCTCTCCGGCAGGCACTCGTGCATCAGTTCGCTGCGGCTGAAGATGCGCGTGGGTGCCAGTGCCATGCAGTGCAGCAGCTTGAACTCGGTGAGGGTGAGCAGGACTTCATGGCTGTAGCCGTCGCCCTCCACGTGCACGGCATGGGTTGCCGAGTCGATCAGCAGCGGGCCCACGCGCAGCGCGCTGGGTGCATCCACGCGCGAAGCGCGCAGTGTACGCCGCAGCACGGCGCGCACGCGCGCGGCCACCTCGGCCGGGTTGAACGGCTTGACCACGTAGTCGTCGGCGCCCATGCGCAGTGCGGTCAGCTTGTCCAGGTCCTGGTCCAGCGCGGTCAGCATGATCACCGGCGTATCGCCGCGCTGGCGCAGCTGGGTCAACACGCTCCAGCCATCCAGGCGAGGCAGTTGCACGTCCAGCAGGACCAGGTCGGGGCGGGCGCTGCGGTGCAGGTCGAGCGCGCCGTGGCCATCGGCGGCACGCAGGGTGCGCAGTCCTTCGCGTTCCAGATAGGCGGTGAGAATATCGGCGATCTCGGCCTCATCCTCGACAATCAGGACGAGGGCGGCCAGGGCAGGGGAGGCATGCATGCGGGGGCGGGGCCTTAAGGTGCTTGCCTCCATCGTATCTCCACAGTTCCTCCATCGAAACCCCATCATCGCCCCGCACACTGCGTTCTTCAGAACCTTTCAGCCGCCCGCGCGGCATTGTGCACAGCAATGAGAACCTTCAGGACTCCGGCCGCGTTGATCGCGGCCTTCGCTCTGGCCATGACGGCCTGCTCCTCCCCCGAAGCCCCGCCCGAAGCCGCACCGCGTGTCAGCGTGGTCACTGTCGGCCCGCAGGTGGTGCAACGTGACGACGAACTGCCCGGCCGCGTGGCCGCCGTGCGCACCGCGCAGATCCGCGCACAGGTAGGTGGCATCGTGCAGCGCCGCCTGTTCGAGCAGGGCGCCGAAGTGAACGCCGGCCAGCCCCTGTTCCAGATCGATCCGGCCGCTTTCCGTGCCGACGTCGACTCAGCGCTGGCTGCGCTGCAGCGCAGTGAAGCGGCATTGGGCCGCAGCCGCGTGCAGTCGCAGCGACTGCATGCCCTGGCCGCCGCGCAGGCGGTCAGCCAGCAGCATCGCGATGATGCCAGCGCCGAGTACGAACAGGCACGCGCGGCAGTGAATGAAGCGCGCGCGATCCTGTCCCGTCGCCAGCTCGATCTGCGCTATGCGACGGTCAGCGCACCGATTGCCGGCCGCATCGACCAGGCGTTGGTGACCGAAGGGGCGCTGGTCGGCGTCGCCGATGCCGAGCCGATGGCGGTGGTGCAGCAGATCGACCAGGTCTACGTCGACGTGCGCCAGCCGGCCGCGCAGCTGGAGTCGCTGCAGCGCAGCGCCGCCGGCGCTGGCGAACTGCCGGTGACGATCATCGGCGCGGCCGGCAAGCCGCTGTCCGAACGCGGCCAGCTGTTGTTCTCCGGCATCAACGTCGATGCGCGCACCGGTGATGTGATCCTGCGCATACTGGTCGACAATCCGCAGCGCCAGCTGCTGCCGGGCATGTACGTGCGTGCCAGGGTGCCGCGCGGCGCCCCGGCCAGTGCGCTGACCGTGCCGCAGCAGGCGGTGCTGCGCAGCGCGGGTGGCCAGGCCTACGCCTGGGTGATCGCGGGCGACGGCAAGGCAGTGATCCGCACGCTGGAGGTCGACGGCAGCGTTGATCGCCAGTGGCTGGTCCGGCACGGGCTGAAGGCCGGCGAGCGGGTGGTGGTCGAGGGCCAGGAGCGCCTGCAGGAAGGCGTGGTGGTCGATGCGCGCGACTGGCAGCGACCGGTCGCCAGCGCCGGTGCGGTGCAGGCCGGCAGCAAGGGCTGAGCCTTTCCCGGGCCAGTCTCTCCAGGGAAATCCAACATGGCACGTTTCTTCATTGATCGCCCGGTGTTCGCCTGGGTGCTGGCGATCTTCATCATCCTGGCGGGCGTACTGGCGATTCCGCGCCTGGCCGTGGAGCGCTATCCGGCCGTCGCGCCGCCCAGTGTCAGCATCTATGCCAGCTACCCGGGTGCCAGCCCGCAGACGCTGAACGACGCGGTGGTCGGACTGATCGAGCGCGAGCTGTCCAGCGTCAAGCACCTGCTGTACTTCGAATCGTCGGTGGATACCTCCGGTGAAGCCTCGATCACCGCCACCTTCAAGCCGGGGACCAACCCGGAGCTGGCACAGGTGGACGTGCAGAACCGGATCAAGGCGATCGAGCCGCGACTGCCGCGCAGCGTGCGCCAGAACGGCCTGTTCGTGGAAGCGGCCGATTCCGGCTTCCTGATGCTGGTCGGCCTGCGCTCGCCGGATGCCAGTGTCAGCGAGGCGGCGCTGGGTGACTTCATGGCGCGCAACATCATCGAAGAGCTGCGCCGCATCGATGGCGTCGGCCGCGTACAGCTGTTCGGTGCCGAGCAGGCCATGCGGGTGTGGCTGGACCCGACCCGGTTGACCGGCTACGGCCTGACCATGGGCGACGTGGCCGCGGCCATCGAGCAGCAGAACCTGGAGATCTCGCCGGGCCGCATCGGCGATTCGCCGGGTGTCCCCGGCCAGCGCATCACCGTGCCGTTGAGCGCCGATGGCCAGTTGTCCACGCCGGAACAGTTCGCCGCCATCGTGCTGCGTGCTGGCAGCGACGGTTCAAGGGTCGTGCTGGGTGATGTCGCCCGTGTGGAGCTGGGTGCACAGAGTTACGCCTGGGGCACGCGGGAAGACGGTCACCCGGCGACGGCGGCCGGCGTGCAGCTGCGCCCGGGCGCGAACGCAGTGCGGACCGCCGCCGCAGTGCGCGAACGCATGGCCGAGCTGGCACCGCTGCTGCCGCGTGGCGTGGAGTCGAGCATTCCGTTCGACACCGCGCCGTTCGTCAAGATCTCGATCCAGAAGGTGGTGCAGACGCTGCTCGAAGCGATGCTGCTGGTGTTCGCGGTGATGTACCTGTTCCTGCAGAACTGGCGTTATACGCTGATTCCGGCGCTGGTCGCCCCGATCGCGCTGCTGGGCACCTTCGCGGTGATGCTGGCGCTGGGTTTCTCGATCAACGTGCTGACCATGTTCGGGATGGTGCTGGCGATCGGCATCATCGTCGACGATGCGATCGTGGTGGTCGAGGGCGTGGAACGGATCATGGCCGAGGAGGGCCTGCCACCGCGCGAGGCCACCATCAAGGCGATGCGCGAGCTGACCGGCGCGGTGATCGGCATCACCCTGGTATTGACCGCGGTGTTCATTCCGATGGCGTTGGCCAGCGGCTCGGTGGGCGCGATCTACCGCCAGTTCACCGTGGCGATGGCGGTGTCGATCCTGTTCTCGGCGCTGCTGGCGCTGAGCCTGACCCCGGCGCTGTGCGCGACCTTGTTGCGCCCGAATAGCCATGGTCATCACGGTCGTGGCGGGCTGTTCGGCGCCTTCAATCGTGGCTTCGAGAGGATGACCGGGCGTTACCAGCGCGGCGTGGCCGCGGTGCTGCAGCGGAGCGGGCGGGTGATGGGCGTGTTCGCTGCGCTGGTGGCCGCATTGCTGCTGGGCCTGCACTGGCTGCCGGGTGCGTTCCTGCCGGAAGAGGACCAGGGTTATTTCATGACCTCGATCCAGCTGCCGGCCGAAGCCACGGCCGAGCGCACCCTGGCGGTGGTGGAAGCCTACGAACGGCATGTGGCGTCGCGCCCGGGCATCGGCTCCAACCAGTCGATCCTCGGTTACAGCTTTTCCGGTTCCGGCCCGAGCGCGGCGCTGACCTACACCATGCTGAAGGACTGGGGCGAGCGCGCCGGTGCTACCGCAGCCGGTGAGGTGGCGGCGGCGCAGAAGGCGATGGCGGCCGTCGCCGAGGGCGAGGTGATGAGCGTGATGCCACCGGCCATCGACAGCCTGGGGCGTTCGTCCGGCTTCTCGCTGGCCCTGCAGGCACGCACCGGGCAGAGCCAGGCCGAGTTGCGTGCGGCCCTGCAGCAGCTGCTGAAACTGGCCGAGGCCAGCCCGCTGCTGTCGGAGGTGCATGCCGATGGCCTGCCGGCCGGCACCAGCGTGCGGCTGGACATCGACCGCGCCAAGGCCGAGGCGATGGGCGTGGGCTTCGAGCACATCAGCAGCACGCTGTCGGCAGCGATGGGCTCGCAGTACGTCAACGATTTCCCCAACAAGGGCCGGTTGCAGCAGGTGATCCTGCAGGCCGACGCACCGCACCGGATGGAACTGGAGGACGTGCTGAAGCTGTACGTGCGCAACAGCGAAGGCGGCATGGTGGCGCTGTCCGAACTGGTCACGCCGCACTGGACCGAGGCGCCGCTGCAGCTGCAGCGCTATCTCGGTTTCCCGGCGCTGAATCTGTCCGGCGCACCGGCTTCGGGCGTGTCGACCGGCCAGGCCATGGCGGAGATGGAGCGGTTGGCCAGGCAGCTGCCCTCCGGCTTCGCCCTGCAGTGGACCAGCCAATCGCTGCAGGAGCGCGAATCGGGGGCACAGGCACCGTGGCTGCTGCTGTTGTCGATGCTGGTGGTGTTCCTGGTGCTGGCGGCGCTGTACGAGAGCTGGTCGATTCCACTGGCGGTGATGCTGGTGGTGCCGCTGGGCCTGCTCGGGGCGGTCGCGGCGGTGCTGTTGCGCGGCATGCCCAATGATGTGTTCTTCAAGGTGGGCATGATCACGGTGATCGGGCTGTCGGCGAAGAACGCGATCCTCATCGTCGAATTCGCGCGGCAGCTGCAGCAGCAGGGGCGCGGCCTGGCCGAAGCGGCGCTGGAGGCGGCGCGGCTGCGCCTGCGGCCGATCGTGATGACCTCGCTGGCGTTCGCGCTGGGCGTGGTGCCGCTGATGCTGGCGCAGGGCGCGTCGAAGGAAACCCAGCAGGCGATCGGAACCGGTGTGTTCGGCGGCATGGTCAGTGCGACCGTGCTGGCGGTGTTCTTCGTGCCGGTCTTCTATGTAGTGGTGCAGGGCGCGCGGCAATGGATCGCGCAACGCCTGCGCAGGCGCCGGCCGATGCCGGAAGGATCCGTGGATGGAACGGGACATCGTTGACGACCTGCATGAACTGCAGTTGATCGCACTGGAGCAGCGTCTGTGCCAGGCGCTGCTGGCCGGCGACCACGATGCATTGGGCACGCTGGTATCGCCAGCGCTGTTCATGATGGATGGACAGGGCGGGCGCATGCTCGAGCTGCCCTGGCTGGGCGAGTGGCTCGCAGGCCACCTGCAGGTGCGCAGCCTGCAGCTGCACACGGTGGAGACGCTGCTGTGCGGGCGGCTGGCGCTGGTGTCCAGCGATGTACGCCTGGCGGTGTGTCGGCAGGGCCGTGAGTGCGAATTGAAACTGCGCCTGCTGCGGGTGTGGACCTGCAGTTCCGGCGACAGCGGCGCTCAACTGCTGTCGATGGCGGTGCTGGCCGCGTGAGCGTGGTCAGGCCGCTTTCAGGCCCCGCTCACCGCCAGGTGATAGGGTCGATCCTCTCAGTAGTGTCGACAAGGAGTCGAGCCATGCGTGTAGTTCCCAGTCTGTTGGCAGCCTCCCTGGGGTTGGTGCTGGCTGCGTGCCAGCCGGCACAGCCGCCCGCCGCGGGCGGCAATGATGCCGCGCCGCCGGCCGCGCCCGAACCGGCTGCCAGCACCGGCGCCGGCAGCGAGACCTTGTACCAGTGCGGCGATCTGAACGTGCGCGCGACCTTCAATGGCGAGGATGCGGCCACGGTGGTGATCGGCGATCGCAGCTTTGCGATGACCTCCGAGCGGGCGGCGTCGGGCGCGAAGTATGGTGATGGCCAGGGCAACAGCTTCTGGACCAAGGGCAGCGATGACGGCCTGTTGAGCCTGAAGGGCAAGCCGGACCGCGAATGCCACGCGGTGGAAGCCACCGAGGGCGATGGCAGCGCCGGCAACGCGGCGTTCCGTGCTACCGGCAACGAACCGGGCTGGCTGGCGGTCGTGGATGGCGACAAGCCCGGCCTGCAGGTGGAAGTGGATTACGGTGAGCGCCGCTTCGACGTGGCCAAGCCCACCGAAGGTGCCGACGGCTGGAGCGGGAAGGCGTCCGATGGCACCGACGTCAAGCTCAGCTTCCAGCGCACCACCTGCCAGGACGACATGAGTGGCGAATCGTTCGAGGCCAAGGTGAATCTGACCATCGGCACCCGCCAGTACCACGGCTGCGGCAACTTCGGCGCCCAGCAGCCGTAAGCGATCCGTAGAGCCGTCACGGTGCCCAGCTGCCCGAGGATGCTGCCTGAGGCGGCGTGCGCCGCAGGCAGCACGAGGCGCTTAGTCGGCGCGTCCGGCGAATTCACCGGTGGCGGTGTTCACCAGCACGCGTTCGCCGTTGACGATGTACTCCGGCACCATGATCTCGATACCGGTGTTGAGCTTGGCCGGCTTCGGGCGCTTGGTGGCGGTGCCACCCTTCAGTTCCGGCGGGGTCTCGATCACTTCCAGCACCACCGAGGCCGGCAGCTGGATCGCCACCGGCTGCTCGTCAATGACCTGCACGTAGATGCCGGTCAGGCCGTCGGTGATGTAGCCGGCGTCGTCGCCGATCACGTCCGCGTCCAGCGTGTACGGGGTGTAGTCCTCGTCATCGAGGAACACGAAAGCGTCGCCGTCCTTGTACGAGTAGGTGGACTGGCGGCGCAGCAGTTCAACCTCGACCAGGTTGTCGTCGGCATCGAAGCTGGCGTCGAGCTTGTTGCCGCCCGGCACGCTGTACATGATGAAGCGGAAGCGGACGTTGCCGCCGCGACCCTGCGGCGAGCTGCGCTCGATGTCGCGGATCTGGTACACGCCGTTGTTGTACTCGACGACGTTGCCCTTCTTGATGTCGTTGGCTTTCATGATGATGTTGGTCGTTGGGGGAGGGCGCCGTCCCGGCG
>NZ_JAPTFX010000015.1:0-48199 GCF_030985895.1 Stenotrophomonas sp. Sm6012
CCCCCGCCCACCATGATCGAATTCGGACACCTCACCCACCCCGGCATGCGCCGCGAGCTCAACGAGGACACCTACTACGGTGACAGTGAGCTGGCCCTGTGGCTGGTGGCTGATGGCATGGGCGGGCACGCCTGCGGCGAAGTGGCCAGTGCGCTGGCGCGCGAGACCATCGTGCGCGAAATCCGCCGCGGCGCGCCGCTGGTGCAGGCCATCCGCACTGCCGACGAAGAGATCATCCGCGCCTCCCGGCGGCGCAACGACACCCTGCCGATGGGTACGACCGTCGTCGCCGCGCGCGTGCAGGGCAACCGTTATGAAGTGGCGTGGGTGGGCGACAGCCGTGCCTACCTGTGGCGCGATGGCCAGCTGGCCCAGCTCAGCCAGGATCACAGCGTGGTGCAGGAGCTGGTCGCGCAGGGCAACCTGACCGCCGAGCAGGCACGCGCGCATCCGCATCGCAACGTGGTCACCCAGGCCCTGGGCGTGACCGATCCGGCGCATCTGAACGTGGCCACCACCAGCGGAGAGCTGCGCCCGGGCATGCAGCTGCTGCTGTGCAGTGACGGCCTCACCGAGGAAGTGGACGACCGCGGCATCGCCCGCACCCTGGCGTTCGAGGACGCCAGCGCGCAGGAATGCGTGGATACGCTGGTCGCCGCCGCGCTCGATGGCGGCGGCCGCGACAACATCAGCGTGATCCTGGTGCGCTGCCATTAGCCGGTAGATCCACGCCATGCGCGGATGTGTCGATGCCGGCCAGTAGCCGGCACGACCGCCACGCATTACGCGCTGGCGGGCTCTTCCACCTTCGGGCCATCCCACAGCGCGTGGCCGGCCTTCTTGCGCAGCCGCTCCAGCCGCGCAGCGTGCGCCTCCAGTTCCGATGGCGTCGCCATCACCCGCGGGCGCGGCAGCAGTTTGCTGGTATCGAACGCCTGCAGCGCTGCACCTGCGCCACCGCCGTCCTCATCGCCCAGGCCGAAGCCGATCTCTTCCTGGCCCGAGGTCAGCGCGATGTAGACATCGCCAAGGATCTGCGCATCGAGCAGGCCGCCGTGCAATGCACGGTGCGAGTTGTCCACGCCCAGCCGCTTGCACAGTGCATCCAGCGAGTTGCGCTGGCCGGGGAAGCGCTCGCGCGCCATCACCAGGGTATCGATCACCGTGCAGCGGTCGGTGATCTTCCCGTACTGCGGCCCCAGCAGCGACAGCTCGTTGTCGAGGAAGCCCAGGTCGAATGCCGCGTTGTGGATGATCAGCTCGGCGCCATCGATGAACGCCAGGAACTCGTCGGCGATCTGCGCGAAATCCGGCTTGTCAGCCAGGAACTCCAGGGTCAGGCCGGTGACTTCCTGCGCGCCCTGTTCGAACTCGCAGTCCGGCTTGATGTACTGGTGGTAGTTGTTGCCGGTGGGGCGGCGCTTGAACAGCTCCACGCAGCCGATTTCAACGATGCGGTTGCCCTTCTTCCATTCCAGGCCGGTGGTTTCGGTATCGAGGATGATCTGACGCATGGGCTCAGTTTACCGGGCTCGAGTCGCGGACCTGGATGGCCGCGTTGCGTGCCAGCGTATCCACCCGTTCGTTGTCCGGGTCACCGGAGTGGCCCTTCACCCAGCGCCAGTCAATCTGGTGCCGCAGCGTGGCCGCATGCAGCCGCTCCCACAACTCGCGGTTCTTCACCGGGTCGCCACCAGCGGTCTTCCAGTTCTTGCGGATCCAGCCGGGCATCCACTGGGTCAGGCCCTGCCGCACGTACTGCGAGTCGGTGTAGAGCACGATGTTGCACGGCTCGGTCAGCGTCTCCAACCCGGAAATGGCCGCCATCAACTCCATCCGGTTGTTGGTGGTATGCGCTTCGCCACCGCTCAGTTCGCGCTCGTGGCCCTTGTAGCGCAGCAGCGCGGCCCAGCCGCCGGGGCCGGGATTGCCGAGGCAGGATCCGTCGGTGTGGATTTCGATGGTTTTCAATACAACTCCAGATCAGGTAGCAACGGTGCCATGCCAACGCACCGGCAACGGTTTCGGCCCAGGCAGGGCCAGCGTGCGTTTTTCCGCATGGAACAGGCAGGCCGCGCGCAAGGGCGCCCAGCCACCGGGACGACGGCTGCCGGCCCCCCGCCAGAGCGGGCCGAGATAACGCATATCGTCGCACTCCAGGCCATGCCGGCCGAGCAGCAGGCGGATCCGCTGCGGCGTGCGCACCACCAGCCCGTGATGGCGCCAGCGCGTGCGGTACGGACTGAACGGATTGAGGCTGCTCAGCCACAGGTGGCCGCCCGGCATCAGCACGCGCTCGCACTCGTCGAGCAGCAGGTCGGCATCGGCGGCGGTGACATGCTGCAGCACGATCGCATTGACGCTCTCGTTGGCCAGCGGCAGCGGCAACGCGCAGCGGGTATCACCGGCATAGCCGTGTCCCTGCCGGTGCAGTCGCAGGCCGCGCCCGCCCAGCTGTGCGTCGTCCAGCCAGGCCGCACTCGGCGCGATCCACAACCAGGGCTGGGACGGCAACACCGACAGCTGCGGCAGCAGCAATTGCCGCTCCAGCACGCGCAACGCCGCCGCCGGTTCACTGTCGAACCACGGGGTCTGGCTCGCTTGACGGGTGCTCTGCAGCGCGGGCATGGTCCAATTCTATGCGACTGACTGCCCTGCCCGCATTTGCGGATAACTACATCTGGACGCTGATCGACGACGATGGCGCCGCCGTGGTCGTCGACCCCGGCGATGCTGCGCCGGTGCTCGCGCTGGCCGATCAGGGCCTGCGCGTGGACACGATCCTGCTCACCCACCACCACGACGACCACATCGGTGGCGTGCCGGCGCTGCAGGCCCGTTTTCCCGGCGTGCGGGTGATCGCGCCCGTGGAGGAGCGCATCCCCACGGCCACCGAACGGGTCGCTGAAGGTGAACGCGTTCAGGCAATGGGCCGGATGTTCCACGTACTATCCGTGCCCGGGCATACCCGCAGCCACATCGCGTTTCACACTGCTGAACATCTTTTCAGCGGAGATTCGTTGTTCAGCCTGGGCTGTGGACGTCTGTTCGAAGGTACGCCGTCCCAGCTTCTGGCATCGATGCGCAAGCTGGGTACCTTGCCCGCGCAACTGCTGCTTTGTTGCGCCCACGAGTACACCGTGTCAAATGCCGTCTTCGCGCGGCATGTCGACCCCGCCAACGCTGCCCTGTGGCAGCGCCAAGAGGAGGCTTTGGCCATGCGCCGCGATGACCGTTCCACCCTGCCGGTAACCCTGGCCAACGAATTCGACTGCAATCCCTTCCTGCGTGTGCACACGGCGCCGATTCGTGAGTCGGTATCGGCACACCTGGGCCGTGACGTCGTGGACGACGTCGACGTGATGGCCGGTCTCCGGCATTGGAAAGACGGCTTCCGCGCATGATGCGCCGAAGTCTGCCGCTGGCCCTGGGCCTTGCCCTGGGGCTGGCCGGAACCGCGGGCGCTCAGTCGCTGGGCGCCGGCATCAGCCAGAACCTGACGGCTGCGGCAGCGCTGCCGCTGGACCCGTCCACGCTTCCGGCCGCCTCGGTGCGCAATGGCCAGGAGATCTTCACCAGCTTCCGCGACGGCCTGGCCGAGCCGCGCTGTGACGCCGAGGCCACCAGCCCGCGCTGGCAGAAGCAGTTCGCCCATGCCCCGTCGCGCCTGGCCAACCAGGATGACGATGCACTGGTGCTGTTCGGCTACGTGGTCGAAGAGCTGCGCAAGGCGAACCTGCCCACCGAATTCGCGCTGATTCCCTTCGTCGAAAGCGGCTACCGGCCCAATGCCCGCAATGGCAGCGGCCCGACCGGCCTGTGGCAGTTCATCGCCACCACCGCGCGCAACCACCGCGTGCCGATGGCCAACGGCTACGACGGCCGCCTGTCGGCGGTCGATTCGACCCAGGCCGCGGTGCGCTACCTGAAGACCCTGCACGGCATGTTCGGCGGCGACTGGCGCCTGGCCACCATGGCCTACAACGCCGGCGAGTACCGCGTGCTGCAGTCCATGCGCAAGGCCGGCATGAATGCGCAGAACGCCACGCCTTCGGCCCTGCCCGGCCTGTCACCGGTCACCCATGCCTACGTCGAGAAGCTGCATGCCCTGGCCTGCGTGCTGGAAGACGTGGAAGACCAGCCCGGCGTGATGGCCTCGCTGGACCGCACCGTGCCGGTGCTGAAGGACCACACCCTGCCGGCCGGCACCAGCGTCCAGCAGTGGGCCGCACAGCGCGCCCTGGACCCGGCGAAGATCGCCCGCCTCAACCCCGCGCTGGCAACGGGTGGCCGCGCTGCCGGCACCACCCGCGTGCTGGCTCCCGTCTCGGCCGCCAATGCGACGGTCACGGAGGCGGCGAGCGCCCTGGTCGCCAGCGCGGCCCCGGCGGCCACTGCTGTGCCCACGCCGACGGTCGCCAGGACCGTTGCCGCAATCGCCGACCGCCCGCGCAGCCGCCGCCACACCGTGCGTGATGGCGAGTCGGCCTGGACCATCGCCCGCCGCTACGGCATGCCGGTGAAGGCCCTGCTGTCGCTGAACGGGCTGAGCGGCAGCAGCGTGCTGAAGCCGGGCGCTGTACTGCGCGTCGAAGACTGACGCACGCCAACCCGGCAGAAGGCGGTCGAGCAAGCTCGACCACTACCAAAGCCCTAACGCGCCAAAGACGACGCGCAGCCACAAAAAAGGCCCGGCAATGCCGGGCCTTTTCGTTCCTGCTCGCCGCGGGGCTTACAGGTTGGCTTCGGTGGTCTGGACCACGAACTTCTTGCGCATCGCTTCGACGTAGGCCTTGGCCGCGGCCATGCCATCGATCTGGCTCAGCTGGTCCTTCAGCTGCTTCTGCTGCTCGGCGGTCACTTCCTTGATGTCGCCCGGGTTGATCTTGTTCACCGCGAACAGCAGCGCGTGGCCGTTCACGTCAACCTTGCCGTAGCTCGGCTTGCCATTGACCGGCGCCGGCGCACTGAAGATCGCGCGGTGGATGTCCGGGGTCGGCACCGGCTGGCTGCGCGGCAGGCCCGGCATCGGGCTCAGCTGCAGCTTCTCGCTGGCCGCCAGCGACTGCAGGGTGGCGCCGCCCTTCAGCTTGGCCAGCACAGCGTCAGCAGCCTTGTCGCTGGCCTGGCGCTGGCGATCGGCGCGGATCGCGGCGATCACCTGCTCGCGGGCCTTGTCCAGCGGCATCGCCTGCTCCGGCGTATGCGCGGAGACGCGGATGACCACACTGTGGTTGCTGGCGCCGCCCAGAGCGATCGGGTCGCTGGCGGTGCCGTCCTGTACCAGCACGTCGGAGAAGGCAGCGCGCAGCACCGCCGGATCAGCGGCGATGCCGCTGGCGGTAGCGCGGGTGATCGGGCCCAGGGTCTGCAGCGGCAGCTTCACTTCCTTGGCGGCAGCCGCCAGATCGCTCGGGCTCTTGTTGATGGCATCAACCAGGCGGCCAGCCAGCTCGTTGAAACCGCGCTCGCCGTCGGCCTTCAGCTGCTCGGCGGCCAGCGTGTCACGCACTTCCTCGAACGACTTGCCCTGGCCACCGCGCACGGCGGCCACCTTGATGATGTGGTAACCGAAGTCGGTCTTGACCGGGCCGATCACGTCGCCGGCCTTGGCGGCGAACAGGGCGTCTTCGAACGGCTTCACCATCGCGCCACGCTCGACCCAACCCAGGTCACCGCCCTGCGCCTTCGAACCCGGATCTTCCGAATTGGCCTTGGCCAGCGCGGCGAAGTCGGCACCAGCGGCCTTCGCTTCGGCAGCGATCTTGTTCGCCTTGGCTTCGGCACCGTCGCCGGTGATCAGGATGTGGGCGGCCTGGCGCTGCTCCGGCGAGGTGAACTTCGCCTTCTCATCTTCATAGCGCTTGCGCAGGGTCGCTTCGTCGGCCGCGGCCGGTGCCGGCAGGTTGGCGCCGTTGATCTCGACATACTCCAGCGAGACGCTCTCGGCCTGGCGGAAATCCTTGCCGTGGCTGTCATACCACTGCTTGATCTGCGCATCGGTGACCGGCGCGGTATCGGCCGGCACTTCAGGCAGAGCGGCCAGCTCGACGTCACGGGTCTCGCCCAGCAGCTTCAGCAGGCGCTCGGTCTCGGACTGGGTGACGAAACCGGAGTTCTGCAGGCCCGACGGAATCACCGACTGCTGCAGGCTCTCACGCACCAGTTCCTGGAACTGGGTCGGGGTACGCGGCGGATTGCCACCGGCCAGCGCCAGGCGGTAGTTGTTCTCGTTGAACTTGCCGTTCGAATCGAGGAAGGCCGGGATGGTGGCGATGTACTCGCGCACCGCACCATCGCCGATCACGACGCCGGCCTGCTCACCCACCAGGCGCACGACCTGCTCGTCGATCAGCTGGTCCAGCACGGCCAGCTTGTTTTCGGTGCTTTCGAACGCGCGCGGGTCGAAGTTCTCGCCCTGCTGCTGGCGCTCGCGCATGCGTTCCTGTTCGAAACGGGTGCGGAAATCCTGCGCGCTGATCTCGTGGTGCTGCCACATCATGCGCACCGGCCACCACGACGGCGCCGAACGCCACCAGGTCGGAGGTGCGGAAACCCTGGCCACGTTCTGAGCGCCAACGCCACCGAGGTAGCTGTTGTCGATCACGAACAGGAACGGAATCATCAGCAGCCCCAGGATCACGGTGACGATCCAGCCTGAGGTCTTGTCGCGGAGTTTCTGCAGCATGGTGAGGAATCACAAGGCCTGATTGGCGAGCCCGGCAGTGTAACCCGCTTCGCCGCAGGGACCAAAAGCAGCACCGGCGCGGCCTGCGCGCCTCTTCGCGAGCACACAAAGAAAAAGCCCCCGGCGTGTGCCGAGGGCTTTTAGAGTTGGCGGAGCGGACGGGACTCGAACCCGCGACCTCCGGCGTGACAGGCCAGCATTCTAACCAGCTGAACTACCGCTCCACACTCAAACTTTTACCGCGGTGCTGTGGTGGGTGCTGAGGGTTTCGAACCCCCGACCCTCTCCGTGTAAAGGAGACGCTCTACCGCTGAGCTAAGCACCCCAGCGAGCCGCTTAGTTTACAGCATCCTTCAGGGCCTTGCCAGCCTTGAACGACGGATTCTTCGAAGCAGCGATCTTGATGGTGTCGCCGGTCTTCGGGTTGCGGCCGGTGCGGGCAGCACGGTCGCGGACCTGGAAGGTACCGAAGCCAACCAGGGTGACCGCATCGCCGTCCTTCAGCGCCTTGGTGACGGCAGCAACGACGGCATCGACAGCGCGGCTGGACTCGGCCTTGGTCAGGTCGGCAGCTTCAGCAACGGCATCGATCAATTCGGTCTTGTTCATTCTCTACAACTCCTTTGGCGGTGGGTTCCGCTTATTCGACAGGGAAGCAACCGCACGCCTTCTGCATGCGGCCGCCATGTGGAAACGGTTCGCCGATTCAGTCATCGCTGACAGCGATCACTCATTCGCGAGTGCTGCTTTTATACCAGTGGCCCTACCCCCACGCAAGCTGGAAAGCCAGCAACGACGCGGGTTTCGGGCCATCGGACAGCGCGCGTCAATGCTTGACGCGCGCGCTTCCACTCGGTTTGGCCTTGCCGCGCACCGTGACACGCTGCGCACTCTTGCGTGCCTTCTTGGGTGCCAACGGACGTTCAAGCGCCAGGTCCAGGACTTCTTCGATGTACTTCACCGGCACGATCTTCAGATCGCGGGTGACGTTGGCCGGGATGTCGGCCAGGTCCTTGCGGTTCTCTTCCGGAATGATGACCGTGCGGATGCCGCCGCGCAGCGCAGCCAGCAGCTTTTCCTTCAGGCCACCAATGGCGGTGACGCGACCGCGCAGGGTGATCTCGCCGGTCATCGCCACGTCGGCACGCACCGGCACCTTGGTCAGCATCGACACCAGCGAGGTGACCATCGCCGCACCGGCACTCGGGCCGTCCTTCGGCGTGGCACCGTCCGGCACGTGCAGGTGCACGTCGTGCTTCTGCAGGAAGTCGCTGTCGATGCCGAAGCCGACCGCGCGCGAGCGCACCACCGACAACGCCGCCGACGCCGATTCCTTCATCACGTTGCCGAGCTGTCCGGTCAGGATCAGCTGGCCCTTGCCCGGCACCAGCGTCGATTCGATCTGCAGCAGATCGCCACCGACTTCGGTCCAGGCCAGGCCGGTGACCAGGCCGATCTCGTTTTCTTCCTCGGCACGGCCGAAGTCGAAGCGGCGCACGCCCAGGTACTTGTCCAGGTTCTTGCTGGACACGCTCACCAGCGCCTTCTTCTTCGTACCCTTCTTCGCCTTCACCGGCTGCGGGCCGGCCAGCGCGATCTCCTTCACCACCTTGCGGCAGATCTTGGCGATCTCGCGTTCCAGGTTGCGCACGCCCGATTCGCGCGTGTAGTAGCGCACGATGTCCTGGATCGCATCGCTGCCGATCTCCAGTTCTTCCGGCTGCAGGCCGTTGGCCTTGATCTGCTTCGGCACCAGGTAACGCGTGGCGATGTTGAGCTTCTCATCCTCGGTGTAACCGGGGATACGGATCACTTCCATGCGGTCCAGCAGCGGACCCGGGATGTTCAGCGAGTTCGACGTCGCTACGAACATCACTTCGGACAGGTCCAGGTCCACTTCCAGGTAGTGGTCGTTGAACGCGTTGTTCTGCTCCGGGTCGAGCACTTCCAGCAGCGCCGAAGACGGGTCGCCGCGGAAATCCATCGACATCTTGTCGATCTCGTCGAGCACGAACAGCGGGTTCTTGCTGCCGACCTTGTTGAGGTTCTGCACGATGCGGCCCGGCATCGAACCCACATAGGTACGGCGATGGCCACGGATCTCGGCTTCATCGCGCACGCCGCCCAGCGACATGCGCACGAACTTGCGGTTGGTGGCCTTGGCGATGGACTGGCCCAGCGAGGTCTTGCCCACGCCCGGCGGCCCGACCAGGCACAGGATCGGGCCCTTCATCTGCTTCACGCGCGACTGCACCGCCAGGTATTCAAGGATGCGTTCCTTGACCTTCTCCAGGCCGTAGTGATCGGCATCGAGGGTGTCCTGCGCAGCCTTCAGGTCCTTGCGCACCTTGCTGCGCTTCTTCCACGGCACGCCCAGCAGCCACTCCAGGTAGTTGCGCACGACCGCCGCTTCGGCCGACATCGGCGACATCTGCTTGAGCTTGTTCAGTTCGTTGCGCGCCTTGGCTTCAACGGCCTTCGGCATGCCGGCTTCGGCGATCTTGCGGGCCAGCTCTTCCAGCTCGCCCGGCGCGTCGTCCAGGTCACCCAGTTCCTTCTGGATGGCCTTCATCTGTTCGTTGAGGTAGTACTCGCGCTGGCTCTTCTCCATCTGCGACTTCACGCGGCCGCGGATGCGCTTCTCCATCTGCTGCACATCGATCTCGCCATCGACCAGACCGACCAGCATCTCCAGGCGGTCGCTCACGGCCAGCGTTTCCAGCAGGCGCTGCTTGTCGGCCAGGCGCACGCTGATGTGCGCAGCGATGGTGTCGGCCAGGCGGGCCGGCTCGTCGATGCCCGACAGCGTCTGCAGCAGCTCCGGCGGCAGCTTGCGGTTGGTCTTGACGTACTGCTCGAACAGCGACATCAGCGAGCGCGCAATCGCCTCGACCTCGCGGGCTTCGCGCTCGTCGGTGGTATCGATCTCCACGGCCTGGCCGTGCAGCGAGCCGTTGCGCTCGTCGACGTGGGTGACCTGCACCCGCGACAGGCCTTCCACCAGCACCTTGATGGTGCCGTCGGGCAGCTTCAGCAGCTGCAGCACCTGCGCCAGCGTACCGACCTGGTAGAGGTCGGCCGCATGCGGGTCGTCGGTCTCGGCCGACTTCTGCGCCAGCAGCAGGATGCGCTTGTCCGCTTCCATTGCCTGTTCGAGCGCGTGCATGGACTTGTCACGGCCGACGAACAGCGGGATGACCATGTGCGGGAACACCACTACGTCGCGCAGCGGCAGGACCGGCAGGTCGAGGGTTTCACTTGGGGAACGGGCCATGGGGGCTCCAGGGAAGGGGAAAACCGCCTCCGGGAGGGCATCTTCCGGAGACAAAAAAAGCCGATGGCCCCGTTATGGGGCCATCGGCTTTCAGATGCAAGGCATTCCTTGAAAATCCTTTCCAATCAACAACCTGGAAGGATCACTCGGCGCCTGCGGCCTTCTGTTCAGGGGCCGCCGGGGTCTGGTAGATCAGGTACGGCTCGGACTTGTGCTCGATCACCGACTCGTCCACCACCACCTTGCTGACGTTTTCCTGCGAGGGAAGGTCGTACATGGTGTCCAGCAGGACCGATTCGACGATGGTGCGCAGGCCGCGGGCGCCGGTCTTGCGCTTGAGCGCCTTCCTGGCGATGGCCGACAGCGCGTCCGGACGGAACTCCAGCTCGACGTTCTCCATCTCGAACAGCTTCTTGAACTGCTTGGTGATGGCGTTCTTCGGCTCGGTCAGGATCTTGATCAGGGCCGGCTCGTCCAGCTCTTCCAGGGTCGCCACCACCGGCAGGCGGCCGACGAACTCGGGAATCAGGCCAAACTTGATCAGGTCTTCCGGCTCGACTTCGGCCAGCACCTTGCCCACTTCCTGCTTGCGCTCGCTGCTCTTGACCTTGGCGCCGAAGCCGATGCTGCCGACGTCGGTGGAACGGGCCTGGATCACCTTGTCCAGCCCGGCGAACGCGCCGCCGCAGATGAACAGGATGTTCTTGGTGTCCACCTGCAGGAATTCCTGCTGCGGATGCTTGCGGCCGCCCTGCGGCGGAACGCTGGCCACGGTGCCTTCGATCAGCTTCAGCAGGGCCTGCTGCACGCCTTCGCCGGACACATCGCGGGTGATCGACGGGTTCTCGCTCTTGCGCGAGATCTTGTCGATCTCATCGATGTAGACGATGCCCTGCTGCGCCTTCTCGACGTCGTAGTCGCACTTCTGCAGCAGCTTCTGGATGATGTTCTCCACGTCCTCGCCCACGTAACCGGCTTCGGTCAGCGTGGTGGCGTCGGCCATGGTGAACGGCACGTTGAGCAGGCGGGCCAGGGTCTCGGCCAGCAGCGTCTTGCCCGAACCGGTCGGGCCGACCAGCAGGATGTTCGACTTCGCCAGCTCGACGTCGTCGTTCTTCTGCCGGCTCTCGATGCGCTTGTAGTGGTTGTACACGGCCACGGCCAGGGTGCGCTTGGCACGGTTCTGGCCGATCACGTACTGGTCGAGAACCTCGAGGATCTCGCGCGGCTTGGGCAGCGAACTGCGCGCCGACTGCGCCTTTTCCTCGAGTTCCTCACGGATGATGTCGTTGCACAGCTCCACGCACTCATCGCAGATGAATACGCTCGGACCCGCAATCAGCTTGCGCACTTCATGCTGGCTCTTGCCGCAGAAAGAGCAGTAGAGGATCTTGCCGGTGTCCGTGGAACGACCTTGGCGGTCTTCGCTCATGCTTCGCTTACCCAGTTACCCCACCCGCTGAACGGGGGTTCGATTCGAGAATAGCACAGGGCCGGAGGGACACCAGTCCCGCCCGACCCTGCAGGAACGGGGCCTGCCGGGCCCCGTGAAGGCCGGTCAACCGGCCTGGATCGACTCATCCGGACGACGCTCCAGGACCTGGTCGACCAGACCATAGGCCTGCGCTTCGAAGGCGCTCTTGAAGTTGTCGCGCTCGGTGTCGCGGGCGATCGTCTCCAGCGACTGGCCGGTGTGCTTGGCCAGCACCTCGTTCAGGCGCGAGCGCAGGGTCAGGATCTCACGCGCATGGATGTCGATGTCGGTGGCCTGGCCCTGGTAGCCGCCCAGCGGCTGGTGGATCATCACGCGCGAATTCGGCAGCGCGTAGCGCTTGCCGGCTTCACCGGCAGCCAGCAGCAGGGCGCCCATCGAGGCTGCCTGGCCGATGCAGGTGGTGCTCACATTCGGCTTGATGTACTGCATGGTGTCGTAGATCGCCATGCCGGCGGTGACTACGCCACCCGGCGAGTTGATGTAGATGTTGATGTCCTTTTCCGGGTTTTCCGATTCCAGGAACAGCAACTGCGCCACCACCACGTTGGCCATGTGATCGTCGATCGGGCCCACGAGGAAGATCAGGCGCTCCTTCAACAGGCGCGAATAGATGTCGTAGGCACGCTCGCCGCGGCTGGTCTGCTCGACCACCATCGGAACCAGGTTCAGGGCTTTGGTTCGGTTGTCCATTACGTGAGGTACCTATCTTGGGGGGAAACAACCCCGCGCCGGCAACGGCGCGGGGCATTCGGTGATCCGCCCGGGCTTACTGGCGGATCGCGTCCTGGAACGACAGCTTTTCTTCGGTGTGCTGGGCACGCTCGGCGATCCAGTCGATCACCTGCTCTTCCATCACGCGGTTCTGCAGGCCAGACATCAGCTGGGGGTCGTTGCGGTACATCTCAATGACCTGCTCCGGCTCTTCATAGGTCGAAGCGATCAGGCGCATCGTTTCGTTCAGGCGCTTGGCTTCCAGGCGCAGGTCGTTGGTGCGGGCCACTTCACCGACCAGCAGGCCGACCAGCACGCGCTTGGCGGCGGCGTCCTTGAAGCCTTCATGGGCATCGGCCGGGATCTCACCGACGTTCTGGCCGTTGCGGCGGATCTGCTCGACCTGCTGGGCCAGCATGGCGCGGGCCTCGTTCTCGACCAGCCGCGGCGGCATTTCCACCGAGGCGTAGGCGGCGATCAGCTGCTCGCCCACTTCGCGGCGCAGGCGGTTCATCAGCGCGCCCTTCAGCTCGCGCTCCAGGTTGGCACGGATGTCGCTGCGGAACTGCTCGACGTCACCGCCCTTCACGCCGAAGCTCTTGATGAAGGCTTCGTCGACCGCCGGCACGACCGGCTCGGACACTTCGGCAACCTTGACGGTGACCTGCACGGTCTTGCCGGCCAGCACCGGCACGCGCCAGTCAGCCGGGAACTCGACGTCCAGGGTCTTTTCTTCACCCTTGGCCACGCCGACCAGGCCCTTCTCGATGGTGTCGAACATCATGCCCTGGCCGAGCACGATCGAACCCTTCTCGGTGCCTTCTGCCGGCAGGCGCTCTTCGCCGGCCTGCGACCAGGTTTCCACGGCGACCAGGTCGCCGTCCTGCGCGCCACGGCTGACCGGGGCCCAGGTACGACGCTGGTTCTGCAGGTTCTCGATCATCTGGTCGATGTCGGCGTCGGTGATTTCGGCGCTGTGGCGCACCACGGTCAGCTTGCTGACGTCGATGTCGCCGAAGTCCGGCACCACTTCCACGGTGGCCACGAACGAGAACTCACCCTCGTCGCCCTTGTCGATGCGCGGGCTGCCGACGATGCGCAGGTCGTGCTCACGCACGGCGGCATCGAAGGTTTCGCGCAGCAGGCCGTCCAGCGCTTCGCCACGGACCTGCGCGCCGAAGCGCTGCTCGATCACCTTGGCCGGCACCTTGCCCGGACGGAAACCCTTGATGCGGGTGGTACGGGCGATTTCGCCCAGGCGGCCGACGATGTGGCTCTGCAGACGGTCTTCCGGCAGCGAGAAGCTCAGGCGGCGTTCCAGGTTGCCGGTGGATTCGATCGAAGCTTGCATGTTGACTCCTGCCACCGGTGGCCCAGGCCCCCGGCTCGATGATTGGGATGAAACGGTTGTAAGGACACGGCGTCTGGGACGCGCCTGCTTGCCGCAGCCCTTTAGTTTCGCCCAATTCGGCCTGCACTGCCAGCGCGTGCCGGTCAAGGGGGCCCGAACCAAGGTCGAGGCCCCCTCATCATCCGTACCGGGCAGATCTATCCACCCCCGTTCAGGAGGATCGGACGACCCGATGCGGGCGCCATCCCACCCGGCAATGCCCAAAGAAAAGGGCGCCAACGGCGCCCTTTTCCTCATTGCGCAACGGCGTCGCCGTCAGAGCACCTGGCAGTCCTTGGACATCGGCGTCTTGGCGACATCACCGCCACCGGTGCAGACCAGATTCACCGCCTGGCCCTTCTTCAGGCCGCCGATTACGTCCAGCTGGGCCTGGCTGAACGAGAACTGCGGATCCAGGAACAGGCCCGTGCGCAGGGTCACGTACGGATTGCCCATCAGATCGGTGTTGATCGAGTCCACCGTGCCCGAAACACGGAAACGCTTGCCCTTGAACTGCTGGTCGGCGGCAACCGTGTTTTCTTCGTAGGCCTTGGCCAGCTCTGCAGCAGTCACCTGCGGCAACGCATCGAGCGCCGCGCGCTCTTCATCGAGCTTCTTCTGCTCGGCTTCGGCCTTGGCGCGCTCCTTGGAAGCCTCGGCGTCGGCCTTGGCCTGCTCCTTGGCGGCGGCAGCTTCAGTACGCTGCTGTTCACGCGCAGCGGCCTCGGCTTCACGCTGCTCCGGCGACTTGTTGGCATTGATCACCATGCCAAGCACCATCAGAGCGACGAACAGACCGACGATCGCAATGATCGCCCACTTCAGGAACTTCTTCATCAATCCCCCCTTCCTTGTTGTAAGCGCAGCAATTCCGGCCACGCAATGCGGTCAGCAAGTATAACGTCCATGTGAAGATCGTCGAGCAGCAATTGGCGGCCCGCCCTTCGCAGGCCGTGTTGCTGGGGGATCACTGGCCGGCCTTGGATACACCGATGCTGGTGCGAAAGGGGGGACTCGAACCCCCACGCCTTGCGGCACTGGAACCTAAATCCAGGGCGTCTACCAATTCCGCCACTTTCGCGTGGCCGGCACAGGCGTTCATTGTCGCAGGCGATGACGGGAAGCGGAAGGCCTGCACAAAACTGAATATAGAGACTTGCGTACAGCCCGCGCGTCCGGACTGCCCCGGCGAGCGCCAGCTCATCCGGGGCGGCGGGGTTCAGGGCTGCGACCCGGCCTTGGCCGGCGCCGAATCGGCACCCTGCCCGGCCGCAGCATCCACCCTGCGGATCTCCACGCCCCCGTCGTCGGTGCGCCGCAGGGCCACCGACTCCGGCGTGGCCCTGCGCACATCCACCGAACCATCCGCATTGCGCTGCACGTCCACCGCGTCGGGCAGGGCCTCCCCTTCCGCAGGCTGAGCCGGCTGCATCTGCATGGCCTCACCGACCGGGCGCGCCGGAGTGCTGTCCGTGCCAGCATCGCGTTCGACGGTCTGCGCGGGATCATTGGCCGGCGCGCAGGCAGCCAGCGCCATCAACGCGAAGGGAACCCACAGCGTGCGGTGCAATCGATTGATATCAGCCATCAACATCTTCCTTCGTGCATGCGCCATCGGCGCGGAAGATGCATTGGGTGCGATACAGGGCGCGATGCGGTGAGAAGCAGCGCACGGCATTGATAACACTGATGACGCGTATGCCCCTGATTTCAGCATCGCTTCAGTGGATCCACGCCATGCCTGGATGACGTGCGGCCGGGCGTGCAGGCATCCGCATGCTCAACCCGGCGCACAGGCAAGAAAAAAGCCACTTGGCGAACCAAGTGGCTTTCGTCTGGTGGGCTGTCAAGGATTCGAACCTTGGACCTATTGATTAAGAGTCAACTGCTCTACCAACTGAGCTAACAGCCCGAAATCGGGGCGCGAATTATGACCCGATCCGCTCGGTGGGTGCAAGCGCTTTCTTCAACATCGTTGAAACCAGCACTGCGATCCCGCTTCTGCCGCACGCCCCTGAAAAAAAGGGCTCTGCTGCACGTGATCCATCAAAACGAAGGAGTCACACTAATAAGAAAAAAGCCACCTGGCGCACCAGGTGGCTTCTGTCTTGGTGGGCCGTCAAGGATTCGAACCTTGGACCTATTGATTAAGAGTCAACTGCTCTACCAACTGAGCTAACGGCCCGTGAAACTCAGACGCACATTGTAGCGTGCTTTCTGTTTATTGCAATACCGTTTCGGCCATGCCGATGCGGTTGAATCAGTGGGGTGGCTGAGGGGATTCGAACCCCCGACCACCGGAATCACAATCCGGTACTCTAACCAACTGAGCTACAGCCACCACTGAAACTTTCGCTCCCCCGCCGATACCACTGGCACGGGAACTTCAAACCTTTGCCTGGAGACTGTCACCGAAGTTCCGGTCCGCCGAAGCGAGTCCGATATTCTGGTGGAGTCTTTGCGCGTTTGCAAGCACTTCTTCACATCTGTCGATACGATCCCGGTGCCTCGCCGATGGCGCGCCCGACAGGAATCGAACCTGTAACCGCCGGCTTAGAAGGCCGGTGCTCTATCCAGTTGAGCTACGGGCGCCCGAACCGGAACGATGTCCAATCCGACGTGGCGTGGGATTGGTCGGGGTAGAGGGATTCGAACCCCCGACATCCTGCTCCCAAAGCAGGCGCGCTACCAGACTGCGCTATACCCCGGTCTTGCAATCCCCTCGGGCCAGGCCCGGGGAGTCGTTCATTGTCGCCAAGCGCATCGCGAACTGTCAACGCAGGCGCGACCGATCATGAATCCGCCACGGCGCCCAGCATGGTCATCGGCTATGCTCGCGGACATCGGCCGGATGGCCGTCCCGACCCTCATTCGCACGGAGAACACGCATGCGCAGCGGCAACCCGGCTCTTTCCGAGTCGACCTTCCTCGACCTCGCCAGCGGCTCGGTGGTGACCAGCCCGGACCAGGTCATGACCCTCAACGGCACCGCCAACAAGACCGGCATCCTGCTGCTGTTGACCGTGCTGACCGCAGCCTTTGCCTGGAACCAGTCCGTCAACGAGTACGGCGAGGTCATGGGCGCAGCCAAGCTGTATGCCATGGGCGGCGCGATCGGCGGGCTGGTGCTGGCGCTGATCACCATCTTCAAGAAGGAATGGTCACCGGTCACCGCACCGATGTATGCGCTGGTCGAGGGCCTGTTCCTGGGCGCCGTGTCGGCGCTGTTCAACATGAAGTACCCGGGCATCGTGTTCCAGGCCGTGCTGCTGACCTTCGGCACGCTGGCCGCGCTGCTGTTCGCGTACCGCAGCGGCGTGATCAAGGCCACCGAGAACTTCAAGATGGGCGTGGTAGCAGCCACCGGCGGCATCGCCCTGCTCTACCTTGCCTCGTTCGTGCTGGGCTTCTTCAACATCAACGTCCCGGTGATCCACGACTCCAGCTGGCTGGGCATCGCCTTCAGCCTGTTCGTGGTGGTGGTGGCGGCACTGAACCTGGTGCTGGACTTCGACTTCATCGAGACGGGCGTGGCCCAGCGAGCGCCGAAGTACATGGAGTGGTATGGCGCATTTGGCCTGATGGTGACCCTGGTCTGGCTGTACATCGAATTCCTGCGCCTGCTGTCGAAGATCCAGCAGCGCTGATCTCCACCGTGCCGTAAACGACAAGCCGCGATCCGAAAGGGTCGCGGCTTTTTCGTAGAGTCGAGCTTGCTCGACTGTTGCCGATCCAGTCGAGCCTGCTCGACTCTACGGAACAGGACCCCCATGCCCCAGACCTTCCACAGCTACCGCCCGGCCGACGGCCACCGCCTGCCGCATGACCCGTTCAACGCGATCATCGGGCCGCGTCCGATCGGCTGGATTTCCAGCTGCGACGCGGCAGGTGCGCTGAATCTGGCCCCCTACAGTTTCTTCAACGCCTTCAACTACACGCCGCCGATCATCGGCTTCTCCAGCCAGGGCCGCAAAGACTCGCTGCGCAACATCGAGGCCACCGGTGAGTTCGTGTGGAATCTGGCCACCTTCGCGCTGGCGGAGGCGATGAACCAAAGCTGCCGCGCGGTGGCACCCGAAGTCGATGAGTTCGCGCTGGCCGGGCTGACGCCGCTGGCGTCGACGCAGGTCACCCCACCCCGCGTGATGGAGAGCCCGGTCAGCATGGAATGCCGCTGCACGCAGATCGTGCGCCTGCGCGATGCGGCCGGCCAGGACACCAATGGCTGGCTGGTGCTGGGCGAAGTGGTTGCGGTGCATATCGATGCGCGGCTGCTCGTCGATGGCATTTACGACACCGCGGCCGCTGCCCCGATCCTGCGCGGCGGCGGGCCCGCCGACTATTTCCGCATCGGCGCCGAGCAACGCTTCCGCATGGCCCGCCCGGCCTGACGGTCAACCGGCCGGCGAACGCGCCAGCAGGGCCGGCAGCGAGGACGCCAGCAAGGCAATGCCGGACACGGTGAGCAGCCCCAGCACGACCTGCCGGAAGCGCGCTTCGCTGATGCCGATGTAGACCCGCGCGCCCAGCAGGGCCGGCACCAGCATGGCCGGCGCCACGATGGCGAAGTACGGCAGCATCTGCCGCTCCACCAGGCCGCTACCGACGTAGGTGGCCATGGTCACCGCCAGCATCGCCAGGTTGAAGTTCTGGATGACCGCGCGCTGCTCATCCTTGCCGAAACCACGCAGCGTGCTCCACAAGGTGGGCACGGGCCCGGCGAATCCACCGATGCCGCTGAGCACCCCACCGGCCATGCCGGCGATCGCGTCACCCAGGCGACCGCCGACGCGGATCGGCGGCAACGACCGCGCCATCAGCATCACCGGGCACCACAGCGCCAGGAAGCCCCCCAGCAGCGCCTTGAACCACTCCATGTCCAGCTGCGGCAGCACCATCACGCCCAGCGGGATGCCCGCCAGACCGCCCAGCACGAATGGCAGCAGCAGACGCAGGTTGAATCCGCGGCGCACGGTGAACACCGCGACCAGCTGGCCGACCAGTGCGCCGAACACCGACAGCGTCGCCGCCAGTCGCGGCTCCAGCCCCCACGCCCAGAACGACATCGCCACCATGCCGAACGCGAATCCCGACAGGCCCTGCACGAATCCGGCGACGATCGCGCCGAGCGCGACCAGCAGATAGACCGACTCCATCACCACCTCGGTTGCAGTTGCACGGCTACCCTGCCGCACCACTCTGCGCAGCGTAGTGTGCTGCGAGATGCTCGACCAGCGCACGCACCTTCGGCGCCAGTGCACGTGCATGCGGATACAGCGCGAAGTAGCGGCGCTGTCCGGCATGCCAGGCCGGCAGCACACGAATCAGCCGGCCGCTACGCAGGTCTTCCTGCACGGTCAGCGCAGTGAACAGGCTGATACCCATGCCGGCCAGCGCGGCGGCGTACAGTGCCGGCGTGGCATCCACGCGCAGGCGCTGCCCGGCCTCAATGCTCGCGGTGGCACCGCGCGGCCCGTGCAGCTGCCAGGGCGGCATCGCCGGTGTGGGACTGAAACCCAGCAGCAGGTGCTGCGCGAGATCCGACGCCTGCCGGGGCAGGCCGTGGCGCGCCAGGTAGCCAGGTGCGGCCACCAGGATGCGCGGGCAGCTGGCCAGCTCGCGCGCAACCAGCTGGCTGTCGGGCAATGACGGTGCGATGCGCAGTGCAAGATCGAACCCTCCGCCCACCACATCGACCAGCTGATCATCGGCGGAAAGATCCAGCGCCACCTGTGGGTAGCGCTGCAGGAACGTCGGCAGCCAATGCGGCAGCTCCTGGCTGGCCACCACCTGCGGCACGCTGATCCGCACAGTGCCACTGGGTTGGGCCTGTCCGGCACGCGCCTGCTCATCCGCTTCCTGCAGGCGATCGAGCAATGATGCCGCCTCGCGGTAGTAGCCACGTCCGGCCTCGGTCAATGACAGGCGGCGGCTGTTGCGGTCCAGCAGGCGTACCTGCAGGTGTTCTTCCAGCTGCCGCAGTTGCCGCGACATGGCCGAATGGGTCGTCCCCAATCGCTCGGCGGCAGCGGTGAAGCTGCCCGCATCGACGATGGCACGCAGTGCGCGCAGGGCGGCGAATTGATCCATCGGCGGGCGGCTCCGGTTGGCAGGACCCGCGATGTGCGGGCCCTGCCAGCTTATCAAGCGCCGTCGCCGGCCTTGCGCACCGGCAGGGCCAGGATCGCGTCAGTGGTCATGACATCGCCGAAGGTGTCCTCGATCTGGGCCAGCGCGGCCTCATGCAGCGCGCGATGGCCGATGCGCTGGCCACCGGCCAGGTCCAGGTCGCGGCTGGCCGTTGCATCGGACGACACGATCACCCGGTAGCCACGCGGTGCCGCTGCGGCATCGCGGGCGGCGCCGGCCACGCAGGCGTGGGTCTGCAGGCCGGTGACGATCAGGGTGTCGATGCCCGACTGCTTCAGCTCCGTGTCGAGCACTGCAGCGGAGCCACCAGCGAACACGCTGACGTTGTCCTTCTGCACCACCGTCTCGCCGGCCCGCGGCTGCATGTCGCGATGGAAGGCGGCATTGGCACTGCCCTGCGCGAACAGCGGCGCACCTGCCGGCAGTACATGCTGCACATGGATGACGCGGATGCCATTGGCATCGGCGAAGTCGATCAGGCGGCGCGTCTGGCGCAGCGCGGCCACGCCATCGGGGATGACCATGCGGCCACCGGCAAAGCCAGGCGCGGCTTTGGCATCGAAGTACTCGTTCTGGAAGTCGATCACCAGCACGGCGGTCCTGGCCGCATCCAGCGACGCGGCGACCGGGGCGCCAGCCATGTGGCGGATGGTGGGATGGGCCGGCTCGGCGGCGGCGACCGGGGCGGTGGCGGCCATGCCGATCAGGCTGGCCAGGCCAAAGGCGGTGAGGTTCATCGGACGACTCCTGTGCGGTGGAAAGTAGGCACAGGATGCGGAGCGGATGGCGCACGAACCAGCCGTGCAGCAGCGCACAATCTGTGCAAATAGCGCACAGACCGTTGTTGTAGAGTCGAGCCATGCTGGACTGCTCTTCGTCTGGACACCTGTGAAACAGCCGTCGAGCATGGCTCGACGCTACAGAAGCGCAGAAACGCAACGGGGCGCCCGAAGGCGCCCCGCTGTGGGTCCAACCGAGGCTGGCCGACCGCTTACAGGCGGCTGGCGATGGCCTGGGCGAAGCTCATGGTGGTACCGGTGCCACCCAGGTCGCCGGTCAGCGAGTCCTTGGCTTCCATGGTGGCCACGATGGCCTTGCGCAGGCGCTCGGCATTTTCCGGCTGACCGACGTGGTCCAGCATCTGCGCGGCAGCCAGCAGCAGTGCGCACGGATTGGCCTTGCCCTGGCCGGCGATGTCCGGCGCGGTGCCGTGCACGGCTTCGAAGATCGCCGCGTCCTTGCCGATGTTGGCACCCGGGGCCAGGCCCAGGCCGCCGACCAGGCCGGCGCACAGGTCGGAGATGATGTCGCCGAACAGGTTGGTGGTGACGATCACGTCGAACTGTTCCGGACGCATCACCAGCTGCATGCAGCAGTTGTCGACGATCATTTCCTGGAACTCGATCTCCGGGTACTGCGCGGCCACTTCACGGGCGACGTTCAGGAACAGGCCCGAGGTCGACTTGATGATGTTGGCCTTGTGCACGGCGGTGACCTTCTTGCGGCCGGTGCTCTTGGCCAGCTCGAAGGCGTAGCGCACGATGCGCTCGGAGCCCTTGCGGGTGATGCGGGTACCGGAGAAGGCGGTCTCGCCATCGGCCGACACTTCCTGGCCTTCGGCCAGGTACGCACCTTCGGTGTTCTCACGAACGGTGATCAGGTCGACGTTGTCGAAACGCGACTTGGTGTTCGGGAAGGTGTGGGCCGGACGCACGTTGGCGTACAGGTCGAAGTGGCGGCGCAGGCTGACGTTGATCGAGGTGAAGCCACCACCGACCGGGGTGGTCAGCGGGCTCTTCAGCGCCACCTTGTTGCGCGCGATCGATTCCAGGGTCACCGCCGGCATCAGGTCGCCGTGCTTTTCCAGGGCCACCAGGCCCGCGTCGGCGTCTTCGTACTCCAGGCCAGTCTTGAGCTGGTCGAGCACGAACAGGGTGGCGTCCATGATTTCCGGGCCAATGCCGTCGCCGCGGATGACCGTAATTTTCTGCGTCATTGATCGATGTTCCGAACAGGGGGAAAAACGCCGTCCGGACGTGCCCGGAAACGCCGGCGCAAAGGAAGTTTCACCGGCAATTATGCCTGAGCCGGGGCCGAGGTCCCAAATAGACCATGGTCCCAGTGCCCGGCTCAGGCAGAATTGCCCGCGCATCCCACCTTATCCCTGCGCCTGTCGGCGCACCCCCTTGAACAACAAGGGGGCTCCTGGGCTGTTGGATCGCGGGGAAGCCCCCACGCGGGTGCGGTAGTGCCGCAGACCCCAGTTCCCGGCACCCGCCAGTTTCAGTGCTCGTGTGCTGCCGGGGCGGCGGCGCCGCCTTCGAGCTGGTCGAGGAAATCGACCGCGCGGCGCAGGTGCGGGATCACGATCGAGCCGCCCACCACCAGGCCGACCGAGAAGGTCTCGAAGAACTCCTCGCGGGTCACCCCGGCGTCCTTGCACTGGGCCACGTGGTAACTGATGCAGTCGTCGCAGCGCAGCACCATCGAAGCCACCAGGCCCAGCAGCTCCTTGGTCTTCACGTCCAGCGCGCCGGCCTGGTAGGTCTGCGTGTCCAGCGCGAAGAAGCGGCGCACCACCTGGTTCGGTTCGCCCAGGATGCGCTCGTTCATGCGCTTGCGGAATTCGGTGAATTCAGCGATGCGGTCCTTGCTGCCGTCGTCGGCCGCGCTCATGCCTGGCCCTGCCCGGCCAGCAGCGGCTCGAGCTTGCCTTCACGGTGCAGGGCCATCATGTCGTCGTAGCCGCCGACATGGACGTCGCCGACGAAGATCTGCGGCACGCTGGTGCGGCGGGTCAGCGCCATCATCTTCTCGCGCTCGGCCGGGTCCAGGTCGATGCGGACCTCGGTCCACTGCTGCCCCTTGCTCTTCAGGAAGTTCTTGGCGGCCACGCAGTACGGGCAGACGGCGGTGGAATAGATGGTGATGGCGGGGGCACCGCCGGCGGTCTGGGCTGTCACGGGAAACTCCACGATGGATCGACGGTCCATATATGGTACCGGTGCGCTGGAATTTCCACGCCACCGCCGCAACACTGTGGATTAACGAATGGTTGCCCCCTGCCCTGCCACGCTTGGCGCGCCCTGCCCGAGGACCTCCTGCTTGCGAGCCCTGCTGCTGACTACCGCCATCACCCTGGCCCTGGCCATGCCGCTGGCCCAGGCCCAGGAGAAGCTGCCCGACATCGGCTCCTCGGCCGGCGAGCTGCTGACCCCGGCGCGCCAGGCCGAGTACGGCGCGATGATGTTGCGCGAGCTGCGCAACTACGGCTATCTGCTGGACGACCCGCTGGTCAACGACTGGCTGCAGACCATGGGCACCCGACTCGGCTCGAACAGCGACCAGCCGCGCCAGCCGTACACGTTCTTCGTGATGAAGGACCGCCAGATCAACGCCTTCGCTACGCTGGGCGGCTACATCGGGGTCAATGCCGGCCTGGTGCTGACCGCCGAGCGCGAAGACGAAGTGGCCGCGGTGCTGTCGCACGAAATCGCCCATGTCACCCAGCAGCACGTGCTGCGCGGGGTCGAGCGCGCCCAGCGCGACCAGATCCCGATCCTGCTGGGCATGCTGGCGGCGGTGGTGGCCGCCCAGGCCAGCAACAGCACGTCGTCGGGCAACGCAACCATGGCCGCGATCAGTTCGGGCATGGGCCTGATGCAGCAGCGGCAGATCAACTACACCCGGTCAAACGAGTCCGAGGCCGATCGCCTCGGCATCCGCACCCTGGCCCGCAGCGGCTACGACGTGGACGCGATGGCCGGCTTCTTCGAGCGGATGGCGGCGGCGATGCGTGGCAACGAAGGCGGCTACAGCGTGCCGGAGTTCCTGCGCACCCACCCGGTCAACATCACCCGCATCAGCGAGGCCAAGGCCCGTGCCGAGCAGATGAAGAAGGACACCGTGCTGCTGACCACCAGCACCCCCAGCGGCGAACGCAGGGAGCGGGTGGACCCGGCCGACCCCAGCCTGGCCGAACCGCTGCTGCGCGGCAACAACCCGCTGCTGCCCAGCAGCGTGCTGCGCATCCCGATGGGGCAGCTCAGCCGCGGTGCCAGCGGCGACTTCGACTGGGCACGCGAACGCCTGCGGGTGCTCAGCGCCGACTCCACCGCTGAGCTGGAGCGCGAATACGCCGACATGGCCAAGCGCCAGAAGGATGGCCTGAACGACGCCCAGCGCTATGGCCAGGCCCTGGCGGTCATGCGCGGCGGCCGGGCAGGTGCTGCACAGGCCCGGCAGACCCTGGCCGCCCTGCTGCAGACCCGCCCGGACAACCTGTGGTTGGCGCTGGGGCTGGGCGAGGCCGAATCGCGCGCCGGCCAGGCCGCCCAGGCCAACAGCCGTTTCGAACAGCTGCTGCGCGAGCATCCCAACAGCCGCCCGGTGGCCCTGACCTATGCCGAGATCCTGAACGAACAGGGCAGTCGTGAAGCCGGCCAGCGCGCGCAGGCCATGCTGCGGCCGCTGTTGTCGCAAAGCGGTAACGATCCGGTCTTCCAGCAGCGATACGCCCGCGCCAGCGAGCTGGCCGGTGACAGCGTGCGCGCCAGCGAGGCCTATGCCGAGGCCGCCTTCCTCAGCGGCCGCCCGGAGCAGTCGCTGATGCAGCTGCAGGCGCTCAAGCGCAACCCGGCGCTGGACTATGTCGGCCGGGCACGGGTGGATGCGCGTATCGAGGCGATCACCCCCACCGTGCTGGAACTGCGCCGCCAGGGCGTGCAGGACCCGGACCTGGACCGCCGCTGAGCGCTGCGTGACCGGCCGATGGCAATCCAGACCGGTTCCGGCCAGGTAGTCACAAACATGTCATCAAACCGTAGTCTACTGGCACCACTCCAGTAACCGAGCCCTACGGTGTCCTCGTGCAGAAACGCATCCTGATCGTCGATGACGAGCCCGCGATCCGTGAAATGGTCGCCTTCGCCCTGCGCAAGGGCGATTACGAACCGGTCCACGCCGGCGATGCCCGCGAGGCGCAGACGGCCATCGCCGACCGCGTGCCCGACCTGATCCTGCTGGACTGGATGCTGCCCGGCACCAGCGGCCTGGATCTGGCCCGCCGCTGGCGCAAGGAAACGCTCACCCGCGAAGTGCCGATCATCATGCTGACCGCCCGCGGCGAAGAGAATGACCGCGTCGGTGGCCTTGAAGCCGGTGTCGACGACTACGTGGTCAAGCCGTTCTCGGCGCGCGAGCTGCTGGCCCGCATCCGTGCGGTGATGCGCCGCGCCCGCGAGGACGACGAGGACGGCAGCGTAGCGGTCGGCCCGATCCGCATCGATGGCGCCGCCCATCGCGTGTTCGCCAACGACCAGCCGGTGCCGATCGGCCCGACCGAATAC
Organism: Stenotrophomonas sp. Sm6012; assembly: GCF_030985895.1. Lineage (NCBI taxonomy): Bacteria > Pseudomonadati > Pseudomonadota > Gammaproteobacteria > Lysobacterales > Lysobacteraceae > Stenotrophomonas > Stenotrophomonas sp. Sm6012. The sequence continues at coordinate 25,057 of NZ_JAPTFX010000015.1, forward strand.
CGCCTGCTGCACTTCTTCATGACCCACCCCGAGCGCGTCTACACCCGCGCCCAGCTGCTGGACCATGTCTGGGGTGGCAGCGTGTACGTGGAGGAGCGCACCATCGACGTGCACATCCGCCGTCTGCGCAAGACGCTGGAACCGTTCAACGCCGAGAACATGGTGCAGACCGTGCGCGGCGCCGGCACGACGAGACTCAGGTTGCGGTAGAGAAGCGGTAGCCGGCGCCGCGCACCCGCGGGTGCCGGTGCCGGCAACTCTGCTATAACCCTCGGTTCACCCCAGTGAACCGCCGCACCTCAACGACGAGATCGCAATGCCCCGCCACATCCGCTCTGCCTGGTTGAAGACCCTGGCCACCGTCGCCGCGGTACTGCTGTTCGCCGGATTGGTGGGGTGGTTCTCGGGCCATCTGTGGCTGTGCATCGCACTGGGCGCGCTGGCTACCCTGGCCTGGCATTACTGGCGCCTGCGCAGCGTGCTGCGCCGCCTGACCGCACGCCAACGCTGGGACACCGCCGACGAAGGCACCGGCGTCTGGAACGAACTGGACCGGCTGCTGTACCGCAACCAGGTGGAAATGCGCGTACGCAAGCGCCGCCTGCTGGACATGCTGCGCAGTTACCGCGCTGCGGCCGCCGCACTGCCCGATGCGGTGGTGGTGCTGGACCGCAACAGCCAGCGCGTGCAGTGGTTCAACGAAGCAGCCACCGCCCTGCTTGGCCTGCACCACCCGGGTGACCTCGGCGAGGCGCTGGTCGAACGACTGCAGCCGATGCCGCTGGCCCACTGGCTGGCCGGTGGCCGCAATGCCGAGCCGATCCTCGACGTGCCTTCGCCGGTCGATCCGGCAATCCGCCTCAACCTGCGCCTGATTCCCTATTCGTCGGACTACTGGCTGCTGATCGCCCGCGACGTCAGCAAGCTGCTGCGCCTGGAACAGGTCCGCCGCGACTTCGTGGCCAACGTTTCACACGAACTGCGCACGCCGCTCACCGTGGTCCACGGCTATCTGGACATGATGGACCCGGACGATTTCCCCGGCACCGGGCCGATGCTGGAGGAGATGCGCAAGCAGAGCCAGCGCATGGCCCAGCTGGTGGAAGACCTGCTGACCCTGTCGCGGCTGGAATCGCAGGAACACAGCGAGGACGAGACCGTGGCCATGCAGCCGATGCTGGCCACCCTGCGCCGCGAAGCCGAAGCACACAGCCAGGGCCGCCACCAGATCAGCATCGATGACCTGGCTGGCGTGGACCTGCAGGGCTCGACCAAGGAGCTGCATAGCGCGTTTTCCAACCTGGTCACCAATGCGGTGCGCTACACCCCGGCTGGCGGCCGCATCGCCGTCGAGTTCCGCCGCGAAGGCGATGGCGCGGTGCTGGCGGTGCGCGATTCCGGCTACGGCATCCCGGCCACGCATCTGCCGCGCCTGACCGAACGTTTCTACCGCGTCTCCAGCAGCCGATCGCGCGAAAGCGGCGGCACCGGCCTGGGCCTGTCCATCGTCAAGCACATCCTCGGCCTGCACCACGCGCGGCTGGAGATTGAAAGCGAGGTCGGCAAGGGCTCGGTGTTCTCCTGCCATTTCGATGCCGACCACGTGCGCCCGCGTGAGTCCGCCCCCCTGACTTCCATCGAAGAATGACGCCATGAGCAGCCTCGGATCCCTCCCCCTCCCTGTGAGCCCGGACAACGATCCGCTGCGTGATCCGGCGCTCTACATCAACCGCGAACTGTCGCAGCTGGATTTCAATTTCCGCGTGCTGGCGCAGGCCATGGACCCGCAGGTACCGCTGCTGGAGCGCCTGCGCTTCATGTGCATCTCCTGCACCAACCTCGATGAGTTCTTCGAGATCCGCGCCGCCGCCGTGCGCCATGCGCAGGAGTTCGGCCTGCCGCCGGCGCCGGACGGCATGAGCCCGCAGACCATCCTCACCGCCATCCATGACCGCGCCGCCGAGCTGGTGGACCAGCAGTACCGCTGCTGGAACCAGACGCTGCGCCCGGCGCTGGCCGAGGCCGGCATCGGCGTGCTCGGTCGCCACTCCTGGAACCACCGCCAGAAGCGCTGGCTGCGCGCGTACTTCCGCAACGAGATCATGCCGGTGCTGTCACCGCTGGGCCTGGACCCGGTGCATCCGTTCCCGAAGATCCTCAACAAATCACTGAACATCGTGGTGGTGCTGAAGGGCACCGATGCGTTCGGCCGTGCCGGCCATCTGGCCATCGTGCGCGCGCCACGCTCGCTGCCGCGCATCATCCAGCTGCCCGAAAAGCTTGGCGGCACGCAGAACTTCGTGTTCCTGTCCTCGGTGCTGTCGACCTTCGTCGATGAACTGTTCCCGGGCATGGAAGTGCTGGGTGCCTACCAGTTCCGCGTCACCCGCAATTCCGAGCTGGTGGTGGACGAGGAAGAGGTGGAGAACCTGGCGCTGGCACTGCGTGACGAGCTGGTCGACCGCGGTTACCGGCCGGCGGTGCGCCTGGAGATCGCCCATGACATGCCGCGCGACATCGTGCGCACCCTGCTGCAGAATTTCGGCCTGACCGAAAATGCCGTGTACCGCATTGACGGTCCGGTCAATCTGAACCGCATCATCCAGCTGTACGACCTGATCGCGCAGCCGGACCTGAAGTACCCGTCGATGACCCCGCGCACGCTGCGCGACAGTGATGGCATCTTCGAGACCGTCGCGCGCCAGGACCTGCTGCTGCATCACCCCTTCGATGCCTTCACCGCGGTGCTGGACCTGATCCGGCAGGCGGCGGTGGATCCGAACGTACTGGCGATCAAGCAGACCCTGTACCGCACCGGCAAGGATTCGCTGATCGTCGACGCACTGATCCAGGCCGCGCGCAACGGCAAGGATGTGACCGTGGTGGTCGAGCTGCGTGCGCGCTTCGACGAAGAGGCCAACCTGGGCCTGGCTGATCGCCTGCAGGAAGCCGGCGTGCAGGTGGTGTACGGCGTGGTCGGCTACAAGACCCACGCCAAGATGCTGCTGATCGTTCGCCGCGAGGGCCGCAAGCTGCGCCGCTATGTGCACCTGGGCACCGGCAACTACCACAGCGGCACCGCCCGCGCGTACACCGACATCAGCCTGATCACCGCCGATGCGGACATCGGCAATGATGTGCACCTGTTGTTCCAGCAGCTGTCCGGCCTGGCGTCGAAGATGAAGCTCAAGCGCCTGCTGCAGTCGCCCTTTACCCTGCACACCGGCATCCTCGGCCGTATCGAGCGCGAAACCCGCATCGCCGCCGCGGGCCGTCCGGCGCGGATCATCGCCAAGATGAACGCACTGAACGAACCGCAGGTGGTGCGCGCGCTGTACGCCGCCTCGCAGGCCGGCGTGCAGATCGACCTGATCATCCGTGGCGCCTGCACCCTGCGCCCGGGCGTGCCGGGCGTATCGGACAACATCCGCGTGCGCTCGATCGTCGGTCGATTCCTAGAACACAGCCGCGTCTACTGGTTCGGCAACGACGGCGCACCGGAAATGTACTGCGCCAGCGCGGACTGGCTTGAGCGCAACCTGCTGCGCCGGGTCGAGACCTGCTTCCCGATCCTTGATCCGGAACTGGCCAAGCGGGTGTACCGCGAGGTGCTGCAGAACTACCTGGACGACAACCTCAATGCCTGGGAACTGGACGCCGAGGGCATTTACCACAAGCGTGCCCCGGCCCACGGTGAAGCCCCGCATTCTGCGCAGATGGCATTGATGCAGGGGCTGTAACCCCCGGTGTGTCGACCAAGGTCGACACCCACCAACAGCAGCAGAAATCTGTCGAAGGCGGGGTGGGTCCGGTGGCAGGGGTGTGAGCCGCATGGATGCGGCGACCAAGCCCCCATGGACGGGTTCACGGCGTCCCCTGCCATCGGACCCACCCCGCCATCCCACGGATAGCCCGCTTTTGCCGTTGCCGTTGCCGTTGCCGTTGATTCGGCAGGTGCAGGGCGCAGCCCTGCCGCACTCCCCCTACAAAATGTGAAGGCCGCGCGGTGACGAGCACACCGCCCCTTCGGCTAACATTCGTCCATGCCGCATACCACCACGACTCCGCCCGCACTGCAGGATGGCGACCTGCTGGCCGCCATCGACCTTGGCTCCAATAGTTTCCACATGGTCATCGCGCGCTACACGCTCGGCCAGCTGCGGGTGATCGACCGCCTGCGCGAGACGGTGCGGATGGCCGATGGGCTGGATGGCAAGGGCGGACTCTCCGCAGCGGCCCGCCAGCGTGCGCTGGAGTGCCTGGCCCGCTTCGGCCAGCGCATCCGCAACGTGCCACCGCACCGGGTGCGCGCACTGGCCACCAACACCGTGCGCCAGCTGCGCTCGCCGCAGTCGTTCCTGGTCCCGGCCGAGACCGCTTTGGGGCACGCCATCGAAGTGGTCAGCGGTCGCGAAGAGGCGCGCCTGATCTACCTCGGTGTCGCCCATGCACAACCGCCCAAGCCCGGCCAGCGCCGGCTGGTGATCGACATCGGCGGCGGCTCCACCGAGTTCATCATCGGCATGGGCATGCAGACCCTGGAGCGCGAAAGCCTGCAGGCCGGCTGCATCGCCAGCACCCGCCGTTTCTTCCCCGGCGGCAAGCTGAGCAAGAAGCGCTGGAAGGACGCGCTGGCCGAGATCGGTCGCGAGTTCCAGCCCTTCGCCAGCAAGTACCGCGCGCTGGGCTGGCAGGAAGCACTGGGTTCTTCGGGCACGCACAAGGCGATCAGCGAGATCTGCGCGACGATGAAGCTGAGCAAGGGCGCGATCACCGCCGAAGCCCTGCCACAGCTGCGCGACGAACTGCTGAAGGCCAAGAAGATCGACGACATCCAGTTGCCGGGCCTGTCCAGCGACCGGCGCCCGATCATCGCCGGCGGGATCCTGGTGCTGGAAGCGGCCTTCCAGGCCCTGGGCCTGCAGAAGCTGCTGGTCAGCAAGGCGGCCATGCGCGAAGGCATCCTGTATGACATCGTCGGCCGTGCCGGCGAGAACGACCTGCGTGACGAATCGGTGGCCGCGCTCAGCCAGCGCTATGGCATCGACATGGCGCAGGCCGACCGCGTGCAGGAGACCGCGCTGTCACTGCTGGAGCAGGTCCAGGAACACTGGAAACTGGATGCCGACGATGCCCGCATGCTGGGCTGGGCTGCGCGCCTGCATGAGCTGGGCCTGATGATCGCGCACAGCGGCTACCACGTGCACGGCAGCTACGTGCTGGAACACTCGGACATTGCCGGTTTTTCGCGGCAGGAACAGCAGATGCTGGCCGCGCTGGTGCGCAGTCACCGTCGCAGCATCACCAAGACCGCCTTCGATGCCCTGCCCGAGCGCCTGCTGCTGACCGCCCGCCGGCTGGCCGCCCTGTTGCGCCTGGCGGTGCTGCTCAACCGCGCGCACGAGGACGCCCCGCTGCCCGCGCTGGAACTGACCGCCGACGACAACCGGCTGTCGCTGATCGTGCCGCAGGCATTCATCGATGCCCGCCCGTTGCTGCGCGCCGACCTGATCGGCGAGACCGACGGCATCGCCGGGCTGGGCATCCAGTTCCGTCCGTTCGTGGCCTGATCCCCGCGGGACGCCGCCCGTCCCGCGCGCCAGCTCGCGCTGCAACGCAACATCACCTTCCCGGGTGCGACGGGCAGTTCCGTCGCAAGTTCCCGTTTTTCCTCACATATCCATCACACCGATGACATGGGAGGAAATATTTCGACATAGACCCTTTACAACCTCTTAACTATCGAGACTAGTATCGGAGCACCGGCGCAGTTCGGCTGGGCCATTGGATGCCTTCCTTGGGTATCTCCGTACGTCTTTGAGAGAGAGAGAACGTAATGACTTCACGTACCGTGTTGGGCAAGGCGATTGCCCACGCCCTGGTGACGACCACCGCCCTGGCCGTCGTGCCGGCGTTCGCCCAGGATGCCGGCAGCGCCTCGCCGACCAATCTGGATCGCATCGAGATCACCGGTTCGCGCATCCGCCAGGTCGATGTGGAAACCGCCCAGCCGGTGCTGGCGCTGACCCGCGTCGAGATCGAGCGCCAGGGCTTCAGCTCGGTGGCCGACATCCTGCAGAACGTCACCGCGATGGGCAGCCCGGCCATCAGCCGCGCCAACGCGCTGAGCGCGGGCGAGAACACCGGCGGCACCTACATCGACATGCGCAACCTGGGCGCACAGCGCACGCTGGTGCTGGTCAACGGCAAGCGCCTGGGCATCAGCACCTCCGGCTACCAGGACGTGTCGTCGCTGCCGGTGTCGGCAGTGGAGCGCATCGAAGTGCTGAAGGATGGCGCTTCGGCCATCTACGGTTCCGACGCGATGGCCGGCGTGATCAACATCATCACCCGTTCCAACGTCAACGGCGTGACCGCCAATGTCTACCACGGCCAGTACAGCGAAGGCGATGGCGCCCGTGACCGCTTCGACGTGGTCGGCGGCTGGAGCAATGACCGTGTGTCGTTGACCCTGGCACTGGAACACTCCGAGGAAAAGAGCGTCTGGGCCAAGGACCGCTGGTTCAGCAAGTACGGCGTGAGCGACCGCCACCCGAACGATCCCTCCAACTGGACCACGCTGAGCCAGTGGGGCCAGTTCACCGGTCTGAAGGGTGGCCCTGGCTGCACCAACACCAGCCAGGGTTGCGGCTACTCGCTCAACCGCGGCGCTGACCCGACCAACCCGGCCAACTACCACCTGACCGACGCGACGCCGTTCACCGGCGACGTCAGCAACGCCAACGAGCAGATGCACGTGATGTATCCGCTCAAGCGTGATTCGGTGTACTTCGACGGCCGCTTCAAGATCACCGACCAGGTCAACCTGCGCACCGAATTCGGCTACAACAAGCGTTCGGCCGAGCGCCAGATCGCAGGCTACCCACTGCAGTCCAGCTCGGTGTCGATCTCGGGTGACCCGACCGCCACCGGCCTGATGTCCAAGGACAGCTATTTCAATCCGTTCGGCAACCAGCACGGTTATGCCCGGCCGACTGACATCGCGTGGAACCGCCGTACCTGGGAAATTCCGCGTGTAAGCACCAGCGAACTGAAGACCTACCGTGCGGTCGTGTCGCTGGATGGCACCTTCGAGATCGGCCAGCGCTACTTCGACTGGGACGTGGGCTACCAGTACAACCGCAACGAGCTGACCGCCACCGCTACCGGCAACCTGCACAAGAAGCGCGTGCGTGACGCCGTGGGTCCGTCGTTCCTGGATCCGGCCACCGGCAAGGTGATGTGCGGCCGCCCGGGTGCGGTGATCGACGGCTGCAAGCCGTGGAATCCGCTGGTGCCCTACGGCAGGAACGATCCGAACGGGCTGACCGGCAATGAAGAACTGATGGCCTGGCTGTTCCCGGCGGAGCGGACCACCGGCCGGACCACCACCAAGAACGCCTTCGCCAACCTGTCCGGCAGCATCATGACCCTGCCGGCCGGCGACCTGGGCTTTGCCTTCGGCGTGGAAAGCCGCAAGGAAGACGGGCGCTACACCCCCGATGCCCTGGCCCAGACCGGCGCCACCACCAACCTGGCCGCCGGCCCGACCGGTGGCAGCTACAACGTGAAGGAAGCCTACCTGGAGCTCAACGTACCGGTGCTGGCCGACCTGCCCGGCGCGCGCGAACTGAGCTTCAATGCCGCCACCCGCTTCTCCAAGTACAACACCTTCGGCAATACCCTCAACAGCAAGTTCGGCTTCAAGTGGAAGCCGATAGACCAGCTGTTGGTCCGTGGTACCTGGGCCGAAGGCTTCCGCGCCCCGACCATCAACGACCTGTACGGTGGCGGTTCGGAAACCTTCGCGCAGTTCAGCGACCCGTGCGACACCGTGTTCGGCTCGGCCAAGGGCAGTGCTGAAGTCCGCTCGCGCTGCGCACGTGACATCGCTGATGCCGCCAACTTCCGCCAGCTGAAGCAGGGCAATGTCCCGGTGACCACGGCGCAGGATGCAACCCCGACGCCGTTCGTGTCCGGTTCCAATCCGCTGCTGGTTCCGGAAACCTCCACCAGCAAGACGCTGGGCCTGGTGTGGAGCCCGACCTTCATCAGCAACTTCAACGTCGCGCTGGACTGGTGGAAGATCCGCATCGACAACACCATCGTCGGTGACAGCCCGAACCAGATCCTGAAGGATTGCTACGAGCAGGGCATCGAAGCACGCTGCAGCCGCTTCACCCGCGACCCGTCCAACGGCATCGTCACCGGCCTGAAGTTCGGCAACCGCAACGCCGGCTTCGCCGAGACCGAAGGTTACGACCTGGATGTCAGCTACCGCGTCGACACCGGCTACGGCAAGCTGAGCGCAGGCTGGACCAGTACCTATGTAAGCAAGAACGTCTATCGATCCACCAACGATGTCCGCGATGCGATCACGCCGATCAACGGCGTTGCCAACACCATCGGCACCGCCACCAGCCTCGCCTTCCGCGTGCGCTCGAACCTGGTGCTGGGCTGGGATGTGGGCGACTTCGGCGTCAGCTGGACGGCGCGCTACTACTCCGGCGTGAAGGAGCGCTGCGCCAATGCCAGCCTGTATCCGGACGAATGCTCCGATCCGACCTTCCTGGCGCCGTGGCTGAAGGCGCCGACCGCCTACAACGAGCGCGGTGCAGTGACCTTCCACGATGTGCAGTTCCGCTACAACCTGCCGTGGGACGCCACCGTGTCGGTGGGCGCCAACAACGTGTTCGGCAAGGAAGCCCCGGTGATGTACAGCAAGCCGAACTCGTCGTTCTCCTACTACGGTGGCTACGACATCGGACGCTTCATGTACATGAAGTATCAGCAGCGCTTCTGATCCATCGCGCTGTCATCTGCAACAGGAACCACGGCCCCTCGGGGCCGTGGTTTTTTCTTGCCCACGGGAGCCGGCACCGGCGTCATCTGGCGGTCGCAAAGCCGTCATGTCCACTACATCGCCATGGCCGAGCATGCCGGAAACCCGGAGGCCCGCCATGCGCTATGCCATCGTCACCGAGACCTATCCGCCGGAAGTGAACGGCGTTGCCCTCACCGTGCAGGGCCTGGAGCAGGGACTGCGTGATTCCGGGCATGAAATCGACCTGGTCCGGCCACGCCAGGCCAGCGAAGCACTGGACTCGGCACCGGGCACCCTGCTGGTGCCGGGCGCCGCGCTGCCCCGCTACCCCGGCCTGCGCTTCGGCCTGCCGGCGCCGATCCGGCTGGGCCGCCATTGGCAGCAACAGCGTCCAGACGCCGTCTACGTCGCCACCGAGGGCCCGCTGGGCTGGTCTGCACTGCGCACCGCACGCCGTCTCGGCATCCCGGTCGCCAGTGGCTTCCACACGCGCTTCGACGAGTACCTGCCCGACTACGGCGTGGCCTGGCTGCAGGCCGCCGCGATGCGCTGGATGCGTCGCTTCCACAATCAGGCCGATGCCACCCTGGTGCCCACTCGCGAGCTTCAGCAGTTCCTTGGCGAACAGGGTTTCGAGCGCGTGCGCCTGCTGGCGCGCGCGGTCGACAGCCAGCAGTTCGATCCAGGCAGGCGCGACCCGGCGCTGCGCGAGGAATGGGGCGTGGACGGCAACGGCCTGGTGGCGATCTACGTGGGCCGCATCGCCGCGGAAAAAAACCTTGGCCTGGCTGTAAAAGCGTTCCGCAAGCTGCAGCAGATCCGCCCGAAGGCTCGCTTCGTGTGGGTGGGCGATGGTCCTGCACGCGAAAAGCTGGCGCACGAAAATCCCGACTTCATCTTCTGCGGCATCCAGCGTGGCGAAGCGCTTGCACGGCATTTCGCCAGCGGTGACCTGTTCCTGTTCCCCAGCCGCAGCGAGACCTTCGGCAACGTGACTCTGGAAAGCATGGCCAGTGGTGTAGCCACTGTGGCCTTCGATTATGGCGCCGCGCGCGAGTACCTGCGCAACGGCGAGAATGGCGCGGCAGTGGACAATGATGAGCAGTTCATCGAGGCCGCCGTGCGGCTGGCGGCCGATGATGCACAACGCCAGATGCTGGGCAGCACAGCCGCGCGCGCGATGAAGCGCCTGCATCCACAGCAGGTGGTCGCGGAATTCGATGCGCTGCTGGCCGAACTGGCCCACTTGCGGAGGAGCGGCCATGCGCACCACGCGGCTTGAACTGCTGGCCGACCGCGAAGCGCCTGTGCAGGCGCGCCAACCACTACTGCCGGCGTCGCCGCGTGCGTCGCCTGTTCTCGGTCATCAGCCGGCTCGGCGATGGCGTGTTCTGGTACGTGCTGATGGGCGCGCTGGTGCTGCTGGATGGCTTCGACGGCCTGCGCGCCTCGGTGCACATGGCGGCCACCGGGCTGGCCGCGCTGCTGCTGTACAAGGGCCTCAAGCGCTGGACCCGGCGCCCGCGCCCGTATGCGGCCGACCTGCGCATCCGCGCCTGGGTGGCACCGCTGGACGAGTTCAGCTTCCCCTCCGGCCACACCCTGCACGCGGTGTCGTTCACCATCGTCGCGCTGGCCTACTACCCGTGGCTGGCGCCGCTGCTGGTGCCGTTCACCGCTGGCGTTGCGCTGTCGCGGGTGGTGCTCGGCCTGCATTACCCCAGCGACGTGCTGGCCGCGACGGGCATCGCGGTGCTTCTGGCGTCGGCCAGCCTGGCCTGGCTTCCGCTGCCGGTGTGACGGCCACCGCCGGGCATGGCGCGGCGCTACCGTCATCGTGGATGGCCTAGAATGCAGCCATGACCACGCTGTTCATTTCCGACCTGCACCTGGACCCCAGCCGTCCGGAAATCACCGACCTGTTCCTGCGCTTCCTGCGCGAGCAGGCGCCCGGCGCCGATGCGCTGTACATCCTCGGCGACCTGTTCGAAGCCTGGATCGGCGATGACACGCCCTCGCCTGCCGCCGACGCGGTGGCCGATGCGCTGAAGGTGCTGTCCGACAGCGGCGTGCCGGTGTACTTCATCCGCGGCAACCGTGATTTCCTGCTCGGCGAGGACTACGCACGCCGTGCCGGCCTGCGCATCCTGCCCGACCCGTGCATGATCGAACTGTACGGCCGCCCGGTGCTGCTGCAGCACGGTGACCTGCTGTGCACCGATGACATCCCCTACCAGCAGTTCCGTGCACAGACGCGCGACCCGGCCTTTCAGGCGCAGTTCCTGTCACAGCCGCTGGCGGCACGCATCGCTTTCGCACAGAAGGCCCGCGACGCCAGCCAGGCGCGCCAGTCCGAGATGAAGCAGGACGACCGTGCGCAGTTCGAGTCAGTGACCGACGTGGCCCCTGCCGAAGTCGAGGCCACCTTCGTCCGCCACGGGGTGGACACCCTGATCCATGGCCATACCCATCGCCCGGCAATCCACACGCTGCAGGCCGGTGGACGCGGCTGTACCCGCATCGTTCTGGGTGACTGGTACGAACAGGGTTCGGTGCTGCGGGTGGATGCCGACGGCTGGTCGCTGGATACCCTGGCGCGCGGCTGATGGATCGCAGGTTGCCAACCAAGGTTGGCATCTACCGGAGCAGGTACACGCGCCCGGGTAGACGCCGACCTTGGTCGGCGCCCGGGCTCAGCGGAAGGCCGCGATGGTGGCCTTGGTGTTGACCAGCACGCGCTGGTTGTCTGCGGTGCTGGCATTGCCCATCGGGATGCCGTTGTAGCTGATGTTGGGGTTGGACCAGTAGTTCAGGCGCGGGCAGCTGCGGGTGCAGTTGTAGGCCATGATCGTGCGCCAGCCGGTACCCGTCGACGGCTCATAGCGATAGCCATGGCCATAGGCATAGGGCGAGGTGCTCGAATCGGTGGCGATGTCATGCCGCGCGCTCTGCAGGTGACCGATCTCGTGTGCGAACGAGTAGTAGCCGGTGGCGCAATCCCAGTACACCGCCGCGAACGCGGTCGATGCCGTCGAGCCGATACCCGAGGCCAGGCCGCAGTAGGCGGTGTTGTTGATCAGCAGCACGCCCACGTCGGCGGCGGTGGAGTTGCGACTGGTATGGATGCTGTCCATGTAGCCATCGCTGGTGCCACGGAAGCGCGCCAGGTCGGTATCGAAGCTGCCCGACTCGGTGTAGCTGGTGGTCTCGTAACCGGCCAGCTGCATGGTGATGCCGACGTTGCTGTTGACGTAGCCTTGGTTGGACTCGGCCACTGCCAGCTGCACCAGCGACTGCATGTTGCCGCCATAGGCCGCCACCGCGGCATTGGTCGCCACCACCAGCACACGGATCGTCGCGGGGGTGCCGGACGAGGCCTGTGCGATGCCGATGCGATCGTTGTCGCCCATCGGGATCTTCGGCAGCTGGTTGTAGTCAGCCGGATGGTCGGCCGGCATCCGCGACTCATCCACTTCCACCAGCACATGGCGATTGCCCAGCGGACGCAGCCGGTACAGCTTGCCGTCCTTGCGGATGGAACCGGTGATGGTGTTGCCCGAGCGCACCAGGATCAGCGAGTTGCCGGGATCGTCCTGTCCGTTGGAGGTCGCCGCGGTCAGCTTGTCCGAAGGCGAGCGGAACTGGCCGTACCAGATGCTGCCACCATCGGGCAGCGCCTCGAGCTTGCTGCGCACGGCCTGCACGCGCTGGCCAAGCAGCTCGAACTCCAGTTGCGGCTGCGCAGTGGCCGCTGCGTCGACACGTACTTCCTGCACCGTCGCAGTGGACGGGGTGGCCAGCAGCTTGCCCAGCGCGGGCTCACTGTTTGCCGATGCGCGGCTGATGACCGTCACCGGCTCGAACAACGGTGCCGCATGCGCGGCCGCTGCCACCGACAAACCCAACACCAGGCCACCTGCCGCTTTGCCAATCGATCTGGACAACATTGCGTCGCTCCTTGAATGATGTGAACAGCGTTGATGCAGCACGCCCGGGTTTGCCGGGTCTGGCCATATGGCCTGCGCGGGTCGTGTGAATTCAATAGTTGATGCGAATGAAAATCAGGAATTGTGATCAACCGCATCTGCGTTCAGTCAGGTCAAAAGCGTCACTGCACATCGTAAACACACTCTTTTCGCGCTACTTTGACGCAGCCACGACGGGGAATGCACATGGCGCCATTAAAGGACACGGACGAAGATGTCGGCTTGCTGCGGATCGGCCTGTTCTTCGATGGCACCCGCAACAACGCCCATAACCTGGCGCGCGGTCGCCCGCAGCAGCCGCATCCACGCCCGGTGCAGCTGCGCGCGGATGATGACTCGACCTACCAGAGCCGGCTGACCAGCAGCTACGACAATGGTGAGACCAACATCGCCCGGCTGCAGCAGCTGTATCCGGACAGTCGCCGCGATGCCGTGGCCACGCCCTCGCTGTCGATCTATGTGGAAGGGGTCGGCACCCGCGATGATGCCGACGACGATCTGATCGGACTGGCCTTCGGCATCGGTGCCAGCGGCGTGCGTGCGAAGGTGCAGCGCGCGCTGCAGGTGCTGCTGCCGGCTGCGCTTGCCGGGCTGGCCGCGCGCTGGCGACAGCCGCTGCGCCGCGTGCAGCTGGATCTGTTCGGCTTTTCGCGGGGCGCTGCCGCGGCGCGTGATATCGCCAACCAGCTGCAGGGCTGGGACGGTTCACGCTGGCGCCAGCTGCTGCAGGGGGCGGGCCTGGCCTGTGCCGCCGACTTCGCCCCCGCGGTGCCGGTCGTGCGCTTCATCGGCCTGTTCGACACGGTGGTTGCGGTCAGTGGCGGCCGCGCCGATGAACAGCCACGCCTCGCTCTGCACAGTGGCATCGCCGCGCACGTCGTGCAGCTCACCGCGCGCGACGAACATCGCCAGCACTACCCGCTGACCAGCGTGGCACCGCCGTTCACCGAGATCGCCCTGCCCGGGGTGCATGCCAACATCGGGGGCGGTTACAACCAGCTCGAGGAAGGCCCCAAGCTGCTCAGCCGACCACTGCGGCAGCAGCTGCGTCGCCCCGCTGTTGCTGACTACCAGATACCGCCGCTGGCGATGCTGCAGGCCACCACCGCCTACGCTGAAACGCAGGCCGATGCCGAACGCTGGCGGCAGCAGCTGGGCGTCGGCGACAGGGAAATCTGGGTGGATGTCTGGCACCAATGGCAGCAGCAGCGCCGGGCCGGCAGCCGCAGCGTGCTGTTGTCACCCGTGCTGTACGTCACCGCCGCAGTGGTGCTGCGCAGGCGCATCGACTGGCGCTACCAGCTGATCGCCCTGCAGGTGATGCAGCAGCATGCGATCGATGCCGGCGTGCATTGGCGTGCGCAGGCCGCCGCGGTCCAGGGCTGGGAACTTCCCTCCGCCCTGCAGCCGATCGCGCGTCGCCTGGTGGCCGGGCAGGCACTGACCCAGACCCAGGAAGCGCTGCTGCGCCGTCGCTACCTGATGCAGTCGGCACACTGGAATTTCGATGCCCTGGGCGATACCGCACTGACCTACGCCGCCGACGCCGGCGTCAGCGAGCTGCCGTATCGACCGGGGCCGGGCCTGTTCTACATCAACCGGCCGACCGTGGATGGCAAGCGCGTGGTGCTGCCGAACGCATGAAAAAGGGGACGGAGGGAATTAAGTCGCTTGTGCCATAAGCGACTTAATTCCCTCCGTCCCCTTTTTCTCAGCCGGCCTGATCGACCAGGTTGGCGAGTTCGTCGGCATCGAAGCCGGCCAGCAGGCGTGCTTCGATGTTGAACGGCCCATGCAGGTAACCGCCGGCGTACTCCAGCAGCAGTTCCTTGAAACGCGCGCGCGGCTCGACACCGGCGCGGTCGCAGTACCAGCGATACCAGCGCGATCCGGCTGCGACATGCGCGACTTCCTCGCGCAGGATCACTTCCAGCACATCGGCGGTTTCGCCATCGCCGACATTACGCAGCTTTTCGATCATGCCCGGGGTCACGTCCAGGCCGCGCGCTTCCAGCACGCGCGGCACCAGCGCCATCCGTGCCAGGCCGTCATGCGCGGTCTTCTCGCACATTTCCCACAGGCCGTTGTGCGCGGGGAAGTCAGCGTAGTCATGACCGTGCACCTGCAGGCGCCCACGCAGCAGCATGAAGTGCCGCGATTCGTCGTCGGCACAACTGACCCAGTCGGCGTGGAACGCCGGTGGCAGACCACGGAAGCGATACACCGCATCCCAGGCCAGGTCGATCGCGTTGAGTTCGATATGGGCGATGGCATGGATGAAGGCGGCCCGCCCTTCCACGCCACCCAGTCCGCGCCGCGGCACTTCGCGCGGATGCACCAGCGCCAACTGCGCCGGCCGACCCGGCATGCGGATCGGCTCCGGCGGCGGTGCATCAGCGGCCACCTTCAGTCGGCCGGCACGGAACGCGGCGGCGTAGGCCTGGGTCAGCGCGACCTTGCGCAGCGGATCGGCTTCGGCCAGGCACCGCTGCGCGGCGCGCAGCAGGTCGCCTCCAACGTCGGGCACGTCCATCACGCCTGGACCTCAGGCGCGGCGCTTGTGCTTGGCGTCGTCCGAACGCAGCTGCTGGATGCGCTCGAAATAGCCCGGTTCGATACCGGTCGGGTAATGACCGTTGAAGCAGGACGAATCGAAGTTGCGCAGCGCCGGGTTGCCTTCGCTCACCGCCGCTTCCATGTCTTCCAGATCCTGGTAGATCAGCCAGTCGCAGCCCAGGTGGGCTTCGATTTCTTCCACCGTGCGGTTGTGCGCCACCAGTTCTTCGGCGGCCGGCATGTCGATGCCGTAGATGTTCGGGAAGCGCACCGGCGGTGCCGCGCTGGCCAGGTAGACCTTGCGTGCACCCGCATCGCGGGCCATCTGCACGATCTGCTGGCTGGTGGTGCCGCGCACGATCGAGTCGTCCACCAGCAGCACCACGCGGTTGCGGAACTCCAGGTGGATCGGGTTGAGCTTGCGGCGCACCGACTTCACCCGCTCGCCCTGCCCCGGCATGATGAAGGTACGGCCGATGTAGCGGTTCTTGATGAAGCCTTCTCGGTACTTCACCCCGAGCACGTTGGAGATCTCCAGCGCGGCATCGCGCGAGGTGTCCGGGATCGGGATGATGGTGTCGATGTCGTGGTCCGGGCGCAGGCGCAGGATCTTCTCGCCCAGCTTGATGCCCATGCGCATGCGCGCCTTGTGCACCGAGACGTTGTCGATCATCGAATCCGGACGCGCGAAATACACGTACTCGAAGATGCACGGGGTGTGCTCGGCCGGCTCGGCACAGATCTCCGAGAACAGCTCGCCGCGCGCGGTGATCACCAGCGCTTCGCCCGGCTGCACGTCACGCACGCGCTGGAAGCCCAGCACGTCCAGCGCCGCCGACTCGGAGGCGACGATGTACTCATCGCCCTCGGCGTGGCTGCGCTTGCCCAGCACCAGCGGGCGGATGCCATGCGGGTCGCGGAAGGCGACCAGGCCCAGGCCGAGCACTACGCTGACCACCGCGTAGCCGCCCTTGCAGCGGCGGTGCACGCCGGCGACCGCGCGGATCGCGGCTTCCGGGCTGAGCTGGCGCTGTGCGTCCAGTTCGAACGCAAACACGTTCAGCAGCACTTCGCTGTCCGAATCGGTGTTGACGTTGCGGCGGTCCTGCTCGAACACCTGCTGGCGCAGCGCTTCGGTATTGATCAGGTTGCCGTTGTGGGCCAGCGCGATGCCGTAGGGCGAGTTGACGTAGAACGGCTGTGCCTCGTCCATGCCTTCCGAACCTGCGGTCGGGTAGCGCACGTGCGCAATGCCGACGCTGCCTTCCAGGGTCGACATGGTGCGCGCATCGAACACATCGCGGACCAGGCCGGTGGCCTTCTGCACGCGCAGGCGGCTGCCGCTGGCGGTGGCGATACCCGCCGCGTCCTGGCCACGGTGCTGGAGGACGGTCAAGCCGTCATACAACTGCCCGGCGACGTTCTGGTTGCCGACGATTCCGACGATGCCACACATGGTGCGAGGTCTCCGCTGGGCTGTGCCCAGTTACAGGGAAGGTGGCCGTACCTGGCCTGGGGGGGCGCCCGCAGCAGGCGCGGGCCGCGCCGGACGCGCAGGCGCCGGCTCGATGTTGCTGGGCAGTGTGGGGGCCTGCCTGGGCTCCCGCTCCACGTCCACGGGCTGCGGCCATCCGCCACCCGCCACTACCGTGTTGAGGACACCATTATCGCCTGTCGCCGTCGGCTTGCCCAACACCTGCGGTGTAGATGGGGCATTCTCGGCCAGGGGCAAGGGCAGCTGCGCCGGCAACAGGCCGTCCAGTGGCAGGGCCTGCGGCAACAGTTCGTCCAGTTGCGGCAGCTGGGCCTGCATCCAGGCCACGGCGGGCTGCAGCACGGGCCGCAGCTGTGACTGCTGCCAGGCCGGTTCGCCCGGCAGCGCCGTGAAACCGGCCAGCAGCAACAGGACGCTGGCCAGGAACAGCCCGCGGACCAGGCCCAGGGTACCGCCGAGCAGGCGGTCGACGCCGCCGAGCAGGGTCAGCTTGATGGCGGCCTTCAGCAGCAGGCCGATCAGCCCCACCACCACGACGGTCACAATGAACACGCCCAGGTATCCGGCCAGATAGTGGCCAGTACCCGGTGCCTGGGGGGCCGCCCACCAGTGCGAGGCTTGATTGCCGAAGGTGAAGGCCATCCAGCCGGCCAGCAACCATGACACCAGCGCGACCACCGTGCCGACAAAGCCGCGGATGAAACCGAACAGTACGGAGGCGCCGATCAGCACGCCCAGCACGATATCGATCACGCCGCCCGCTCCTGCCGGTGGCTGCAGCGGGTGACGCGCGCGGTCATGGGTGCGGTCGGACCATGCCCGCCACACCCACCTTGGCGGCGACCTGCGCCTTCAGCTGCTCGGCATCGGCGCGGTTGGCCACCGGTCCGACGCGGACGCGGTGCAGGGTTCCCTTTTCGGTGCGCACCTGCTCGACGAAGGCACTGAAGCCGGCGGCGCGGACCTTGTCGCGCAGCGCATTGGCATCGTTGGCCTGGCCGAACGCACCCAGCTGCACGGCAAAGCCGACGCCGCTGGCAGCAGGTGCCGCCGGTGTGGCCGGGGCTGTTGCCGGCTTGCTGGCCGTCGCCTCGGGCTTCGGCTCGGGTTTGGCTTCCGGCTTCGCCACCTCCGGCTTCAGCGCCGGCTTCGGCGGTTCCGGCTTGGCTGCCGGAGTCGTGGTGGCGGTCGGCGTGCTCGGCGGCAGGCTTTCGCTGCGCACCGGGTTGCCATTGGCCGACGGTGCAGTGGCTGCGGCCGGTGTGCTGACGCTCGGTGCAGCCGGGGCCGGGGTCGCGGCGACCGCGGCACTGTTGGCCGCAGGCGCATCCAGGGCAATGACTTCGGCCTTCACGTCGGCGCGGATCTTCACCGCCTGCAGGCGCGCGGCCTCGGCCTGGGCGCGGTCCGCATACGGCCCGACGCGCACGCGCCACGCCTGGCGGCCGTTGATGGTGGCCGCCTCTGCGAAGCCCGGCAGCTGCGAGCGCTTCAGGTAGGCAATCACCGCATCGGCGTCGGCCTTGCTGCCGTAGGCGCCGAAGGTAACCGCATAGTTGCCGGCGGCAACCGCCGGCGAGGTGTCCACGGTCGGCGGTGAGGCAGGCGTTGCAGCCTCCTGCACCGGCCTGGCCTGGCCGGTCTGCAGCCCGGTGGCGCCGCCTGCCGGAGCGACCAGCGGCAGCTCGCGGGTTTCGAACTGGCCATCGGCCGGCGCATTGGGCGCGGCGATGGGAACATTGGCGACACCACTGTCAGGTGCCGGTCCCTTGACCAGCATCGGCAGGAAAATCACGGCCAGCGCCACCAGCACGATGGCACCAATCAGACGCTGTTTCAGAGGCGTATCCACGTGAGGCAGGCAACTGTCCGGGGGTTGCCATTGATTATACGGGTGCCGGACCGGACGGCGTCGGCGTTGGCTGAACGCAGATCAGGCGTCGCTGTTCAACCAGTGCAGGGCGGCCGCAGCGGTATGGAAGGAGCCGAACACCAGCACGCGGTCGCCACGTCCGGCCTGCGCCATCACCTGTGCCAGCGCCTGCTCGACGCTGCCGGCCAGTGCTGCCGTGGCGGCCACGGTACCGGCCAGGCGTGCCTGCAGCTGGGCAGCATCCTGCCCACGCGGGCCATCCAGCCCGGCCAGGGTCCACTCGCCCACCACGTCCTGCAGGGCCTGCACCACGCCCACCGCGTCCTTGTCCTGCAGCGCGGCGTACACCGCCAGGGTGCGCCCGGGCACCACTTCGGCCTTCAATGCGCGCGCCAGCTGGCCCGCGGCCTGCGGGTTGTGGCCGACATCGACCCGGATCTGCACGCCATTCCGCTCGAAGGCCTGCATCCGGCCCGCGATGCGTGCCGCAGCGATACCGGCGGCCCAGGCCGCACGCGGCACCGGCTTGTCCAGCGCACGCAGCGCGGCGATGGCGGCGCCAGCGTTGGCCAGCTGGATCGGGCCGGCCAGGGCCGGGGTCGGCAGTTCCATGCGCATGCCGACATCACGCCAGCGCCAGCGCTGGGCATCGATCGGTTCGTAGAAGTAGTCGCTGCCGCCGCGGATCGCATTGGCACCTACCAGATAGGCACGTGCGAGCACGCTCGACGGCGGATCGGTCTCGCCCAGGATCACCGGCTTCCAGCCGCGGATGATGCCGGCCTTCTCGGCGCCGATCGCTTCGCGATCCTCGCCCAGCCACTCGGCATGGTCGATGTCCACGGTGGTGATCACCGCGACGTCGGCATCGACGATGTTGACCGCATCGAGACGGCCACCCAGGCCCACTTCCAGCACCGCCAGATCCAGCCCGGCAGCGGCGAACAGCCACAGTGCAGCCAGCGTGCCGTACTCGAAATAGGTCAGCGTGATGTCGCCGCGCGCCGCTTCAATGGCGTTGAACGCGGCGACCAGCGCCGCATCGTCCACGTCCTGGCCGTCGATGCGCACGCGCTCGTTGTAGCGCAGCAGGTGCGGCGAGGTGTACGCGCCGACCTTCCAGCCGGCGGCACGCGCGATGGCTTCGATGAAGGCCACGGTGGAACCCTTGCCATTGGTGCCACCGACCACGATGGTGCGCTTGGCCGGCGCGCCCAGCCCCATCGCCGTGGCCACGGCGCGCACGCGCTCCAGGCCCATGTCGATGCTCGCCGGGTGCTGGCGTTCAATGTAGTCCAGCCAGTCGGCCAGGGTGGTCGGGGTGTTCGTCACGGCAGCAGTTCCAGCAGAAGCAGTTGATGCGAAAGGGTGGATCAGAGGGCGCGGTGCTTGGCTTCGCCGAAGAACGGCGTGTGATGGGCGCAGTCGTTCAGGCGCACCACTTCCAGGCTGTCCAAGTCGGCGCCTTCAAGCAGGTTGAGTGTGGTCGGGGCCTGGCGGAAGGTCCACAGGCGGGAGATCGGCAGGCCCAGCACCTTGCACAGGATCACGCGGTTGACTGCGTCATGGGCGACCACCAGCAGGGTGTCGTGCTCGCCGAGGCCTTCGGTGGCGCGGGCCAGGCCACGCCAGCTGCGTTCCAGCACCAGCCGCAGCGATTCACCGCCCGGCATCAGCACGGTATCCGGCTCCTCGCGCCAGGCCTGCAGGCGCGACGGATCCTTTTCGTGGATCTCGCTGGCCAGCAGCCCTTCCCATTCGCCGTGGGCGATTTCCTGCAGCTCCGGCTCGGTCAGCAGCATGTCGGCGCGGGCAGCGCCAAGCGCCAGCTGCGCGGTGCGCTGCGCGCGCGAAAGCGGCGAGGCGACGGCACGGGTGATGTCCACCGAGGCCAGGCGGGCACCGAGTGCCTGGGCCTGGGCTTCACCGATCGGCGAAAGCGGGATGTCGATCTGGCCCTGGTAGCGGCCTTCGGCGTTCCACGGCGTTTCGCCGTGGCGGGCAAGCAGGATGCGCATGCGTGCAAGGGGTCCTGGGGGGAGGAGGTTCCCGCGTTTCGTTCACATCCTGTGAAGTACGCGGAATACGGATGATACCCGTTCGGCGCACCGGGCCGGGCATGAAAAAACCCCGCGACGTGGGTCGCGGGGTTTCGGGATTTGCCGGCCAGCGGCCGGCACTGCCGCAACCTGGTTACTTCGCCAGGTTCAGTTCCTTCAGCAGCTCCGGTGCCGGTGCCACTTCCTGCATGATCCACTGCATGTAGCGGCTGTCGACCGCGATCATGCGGGTCATCACCGGATCGAACACCCAGTTGGAGCTGACCGATTCCCAGTTGCCGTCGAAGGCCAGGCCGACCAGCTTGCCGTTCGCATCCAGCACCGGCGAGCCGGAGTTGCCACCGGTGATGTCCAGGTTGGACAGGAAGTTCACCGGCACCGAGCCGACGCGCTTGTCTTCCAGGCCGCCGTAGCGCTTGGCCTTGACCGCGTCGAGCAGTGCCTTGGGCGCATCGAACGGATCCACGCCGGTGTCCTTGGCGACAATGCCTTCCAGCGTGGTGAACGGGGTGTAGGCCACTCCATCCTTGGGCGCATAGCCCATCACGTTGCCGAAGGTGATGCGCAGCGACAGGTTGGCATCCGGGTAGACGAATTCGCCCTGGCTCTTCTTGTAGTCGGCCAGTGCCTGCAGGTACAGCGGGCGTGCGGTCAGCGACTCGCCTTCGCGGATCTTCTTCTGCTCTTCCTGCTTCAGCAGCGACGGCATGATCGCCACCGCGTACTGGATGGCCGGATCGGTGCTGGCTTCGAACGCGGCGCGGTCGGCCTTGAACCACTTCAGGCGCGCGTCCAGGCTGCCCAGCTCAGTGCCCGACAGCTTGCCCACCAGCGCCTTCACTGCGTTGGCATCGCTGCCGCCCAGCCAGGTGTTCAGCACGTCGTTGTTGCGCTGCGCGGCCGGCAGGGCGACGTACTGGTCCAGCCAGTAGGTCTGCAGCTGCTGGTCCATCTTCGCCACATAGCGGCGATCCATCTGCTTCAGGCCACCTTCCAGGGTCGGCAGGTCGCGCTGCTGGTAGCCGACTTCACGCTCGGCATCCGGCTTGGTGCGCTCGATCGACAGGCGGTACAGGCCGATGGCGGCGCTGATTGCCGAGGTGTTGTTGAACTGGCCGACGAACAGGTCACGCTCGCGGGTCGCCTTGCTGGCGTCCAGGTGCTTGATCAGCTGCGCGTGTGCAGCCAGGGCCGGCTTGCCGGCGGCGCCCTGCTTCTTCAGCCAGGCCAGCACGGCGGCTTCTTCAGCCTGCTTCTGGCCAGCGGCGTCAATGCGCTTGAAGCCTTCCAGCTGGCCGGCATAGTTCTTGGCCACGTTGTTCATGCTGGCCGCGGTGGCGGCGTACTTCACCTTGACGTCGGCGTCGGCCTTGCCGGCCTCGTCGATCATCTTCAGCACCGCATTGTAGTGCTTGGCGATGGTCGGGTAGGTCCAGCTGGCGGTTTCGTTGAACTCACCGGCCAGCGCGTAACGGTTGGTGCGGCCCGGATAACCGGCCACCATCACGAAGTCGCCGGCGCCCAGCGGCTGATCGGTGAACTTCAGGAAGTGCTTGGGCTGGTACGGCACGTTGTCGGCCGAGAACGCCGCCGGCTTGCCGTCCTTGCCGACGTAGGCGCGGTAGAACGAGAAGTCGCCGGTGTGGCGCGGCCACATCCAGTTGTCGACGTCGCCGCCGTACTTGCCGACGCTGCCCGGGGGCGCGTAGACCAGGCGCACGTCCTTGATTTCCATGTTGCGGAACAGGCGGTAGGTGTTGCCGCCGGAGAAGGTGTACAGGCGGCAGCGGAAGCCTTCCTCGGCTTCACAGGCGGCGACCTGGGCCTTGTCGAAGGCGTCCAGCGCGCGGCTGCGGGCCAGCGGATCGTTGCCGGCAGCGGCGATGGCGGCCTTGGCCTGGGCGGTGACGTCGGTGATCTGGTCGAGCACGTAGACACGGGCGTTCGGACCGGCACTCAGCTCATCGCTGTGCTTCGGGGCGTTGAAGCCGTCCTTGATCAGGTTCTTCTGCGCGGTCGAGTTCAGCTGGATCGCACCGTAGGCACAGTGGTGGTTGGTGACCACCAGGCCCTGCGGCGAAACGAAGCTGGCGGTGCAGCCGCCAAGCGCGACCACGGCGCCCATCGGATCGCCGGTGAGGTTGGACAGTTGCTCCGGGGACAGCTTCAGGCCGGCCTTCTGCAGCGGGCCGGCGATTTCCGGCAGCTGCTGCGGCACCCACATGCCTTCAGCGGCATGGGCGACCTGGACCAGCCCAAGGCTGGCGACGATGGAGAATGCAAGCAGGTTCGAGCGCATGGAGCGGCCCCTGGTAGTGGAACCCTCGATTGTAGCCCGCCCCCCTGCCC
>NZ_JAPTFX010000160.1:0-9742 GCF_030985895.1 Stenotrophomonas sp. Sm6012
GGCCCGGTTGGCCGATACGCGGCGAGACCTGGAAGCCACGCGCATCCAGCACGCTGCGCAGCTGCTCCGGCCTGGTGGTGGGCGCATGCCGCGACACCACACGCCCCTCGCGATCGACCAGGAACTTGCTGAAGTTCCATTTGATGCGGGCAATGCCCAGCAGGCCGCGCTTCTCGCGTGACAGCCATGCCCACAGGGGATCGGCGCCGCTGCCGTTGACTTCGATCTTCTCCGACAAGGGGAAGCTGACCGGATAGTCCAGCGAACAGAACTGGCGGATCTGCGCGGCATCGCCGGGCTCCTGCGCGCCGAACTGGTTGCACGGGAAGCCGATCACCACCAGGCCGCGCTCGCGGTAGTCCTGCCACAGCTGTTCCAGCCCGGTGTACTGCGGGGTGAAACCGCAACGGCTGGCGACGTTGACCAGCAGCAGCGGACGGCCCTGGTACTGCGCCAGCGCCTGCGGCTGGCCATCGAGGTCACGGAAGCTGAAATCGTAGGTGGTGGTCATGACGGCGGGCCGTGGCAGTGATTGCATGGTACCCGCGCCCGGCCCCGGCAACATGCCTTTTGACACAAGTGCGGGTGCGGCCGGCCGGGTTACCCTCGGGCCCTTGTTTGCCTTACCGGAGCTATTACCTTGACCACTCGCCTTGCCCTTGCCGTGGCCATGACCCTCGGCCTTGCCCTGCCCGCCTATTCGGCCGGCGCCGCCACCCCGGCCGCCAGCAGCACCGCCCAGCAGGCCAATCCGTTCTTCGCCGATAGCCCGCTGCCGCTGCACTTCCCGCAGTTCGACAGGATCAAGGACAGCGACTTCGCCCCGGCCTTCGACGCCGGCATGGCGCAGCAGCTGAAGGAAGTGGAGGCGATCGCCAACAACAAGGCCAAGCCGACCTTCGACAACACCATCATCGCCCTGGAAAAGAGCGGTGACATCCTCGACCGTGCGACCACCGTGTTCTTCAGCCTGGTCGGCGCCGACACCAACGACACCCGCAAGAAGCTGCAGGCCGACTACTCGGCGAAGTTCGCCGCGCACAGCGATGCGATCGCGCTGAACGGCAAGCTGTTCGCGCGCATCCAGGCGCTGTATGACACCCGCAGCCAGCTGGGCCTGGACGCCGAAGGCGTGCGCCTGGTCGAGAAGTACTACGACAACTACGTGCGCGCCGGCGCCAAGCTTTCCGAGGCCGACAAGGCCACGCTGAAGGAGATGAACGCCGAGCTGGCCAACCTGGGCACCAAGTTCAGCCAGAACGTGCAGTCGGAAGTGAACGCTTCGGCGATCACCGTCGACGACGTCAAGGAGCTGGCCGGCCTGTCCAAGGAGCAGATCGCTGCCGCCGCCGAAGCCGCCAAGGCCCGTGGCCTGGAAGGCAAGTACGTGATCACCCTGCTCAACACCACCGGCCAGCCGCCGCTGACCAACCTGGCCAACCGCGCCCTGCGCCAGAAGATCTACGAAGCCTCGGTCAGCCGTGGCAGCCGCGGTGGCGAGTTCGACAACACCGCACTGGTCTCGCGCATCATGCAGCTGCGTGCCGACAAGGCCAAGCTGATGGGCTTTGCGAACTTCGCCGCCTACAACCTGACCAACCAGACCGCCAAGACCCCCGAAGCGGTCAACGCGATGCTGGGCAAGCTGGCCCCGGCCGCTGTGGCCAACGCCAAGCGCGAAGCGGCCGACCTGCAGGCGATGATCGACCAGGAACAGAAGGCCGCCGGCAAGAAGACCTTCGCCCTCGAGCCGTGGGACTGGGCCTTCTACAGCGAGAAGGTGCGCCAGGCCAAGTACAACTTCGACGAATCGCAGCTGAAGCCGTACTTCGAAATGAAGAACGTGCTGGAAAACGGCGTGTTCTATGCTGCCGGCCAGGAATTCGGCCTGACCTTCAAGCAGCGTACCGACCTGCCGGTCTACCACGATGACGTGACCGTCTACGACGTGTTCGACGCCGACGGCAGCCAGCTGGCGATCTTCATCTTCGATCCGTATGCGCGCGCCTCCAAGCGTGGCGGTGCGTGGATGAACTCGTATGTCTCGCAGTCCAAGCTGACCGGTTTCAAGCCGGTGGTGGCCAACCACCTGAACATCCCGAAGCCGCCGGCCGGCCAGCCGACCCTGCTGACCTGGGATGAGGTGAACACCACCTTCCACGAGTTCGGCCACGCGCTGCACGGCATGTTCTCCAACGTGAAGTACCCCTACTTCTCGGGCACCTCGGTACCGCGCGACTTCGTCGAGTTCCCCTCGCAGGTCAACGAGATGTGGTCGGACAACCCGTCCATCCTGAAGAACTACGCCAAGCACTACCAGAACGGTTCGGCGATGCCGCAGGCACTGCTGGACAAGGTGCTGGCTGCGGCCAAGTTCAACCAGGGCTTTGCCACCACCGAGTACCTGGGTGCGGCGATGCTCGACCAGCGCTGGCACCAGATCGGCGCCGACCAGGTGCCGGCCGCCAAGGACGTGATGGCCTTCGAGCGCGCTGCGCTGGAAAAGGACGGCATCTACTACGCGCCGGTGCCGCCGCGCTACAAGACCCCGTACTTCAGCCACATCATGGGTGGCTACTCGGCCGGCTACTACGCCTACATCTGGTCGGAAGTGCTCGATGCCAACACCCAGAAGTGGTTCAAGGACAACGGCGGCCTGAGCCGCAAGAACGGCGACCACTTCCGCGCCACGCTGCTGTCCAAGGGCGGCAGCGTCGACGCGATGCAGCTGTTCCGCGATTTCGCCGGCCACGAGCCGCAGATCGAACCGCTGCTGGAAAAGCGTGGCCTGACCGGCGCCGGCAACTGATCGCCCGCGCGGTAGCGTGAAACGAGAACCGCCCGGGAGACCGGGCGGTTTTTTTTTGCTTTATTGCAGCACTGGCGGAGGCCCCGAACAACGGAATGGCCTGCTCCGGGCGTTACATGCCCAAAACATAGAAGTGAACCAGCTCGGCACCGACTGCGCGCACCTTGATCGAATAATGGATCTGTTCGCCTTCGATCAACGGCATCGCGCACCCGTCAGTCAGAGGCGCGGCGCAATCGTGGTCCAGTTCGCTCGCTGCAGCACCATATCGTGCATAGATGATCGGTGCCTGCCAATTCTCCCCGTGACCAGTCAGCAACAGCACACTGCTGCCTTCGGGGCTTCCCGTGACGGTAGCCGAGATGATCTCGCCACGATCCATCCACTGGCGGGTCATGACCATGTCGTCATTCACGGCCGAAGAAAGATCCCAGCGGAAGCACGCAACCGAAGCAGTATCGGAGCACGCAACGCGCCCGCCAAATTCCGGCGTGTAGTTGACGAACCCGTCGAAGGCCTGGGCCGGATCAATGAACGCTGCCGAGGCCACGACGAACGTTGAGACCATCAGGGCCTTCAACCCCATTGAAGTTCGCTGCATTGGTTGAACCCCATGAACTCAGGAAACGACATCGGCATGATGCCGTCGTGAATTCAAGCATGGGATCTCTGCTCTGCTTCGCCAGCGCCGGACAATTCAAAATGGTCCTATGCAATCAATCGGCATCACGCTGCCAGCAGCGGCCTCGACGCCTCGAGGCCCGGTTGCGATGAAACCAAAGACGTCATCAACTGCCCTCACTTCACGCCCGCAGCAGATCGACGCCCTGCGTCGATCTCCCCGCGCATCAACGCGGCGCGACGTACCCGCCCGGCACGCCTTCCGGCGACAGCACCAGCTGCCACAGCTGCGCGTGCCGGCAGCGGAAAGTCGCCATCGACCCGGCCAGGTAGAAACGCCACATGCGCCGGAAATGCTCGTCATAACGTGCGTCCAGCCGCGGCCATGCAGCCTCCACGTTGCGCCGCCACGCCTGCAGGGTCAGGTCGTAATCGGTGCCGAAGTTGTGCCAGTCCTCCAGCACGAAGCGTCCTTCGAATGCCTTGCTGATCTGCACCGCCGACGGCAGCATCGAGTTCGGGAAGATGTAGCGCGCGATCCATGGATCGGTTCGATGCCGCGAGATGTTGGTGCCGATGGTATGCAGCAGCAGCAACCCGCGTGGCGACAGGCAGCGCCTGGCCACCTCGAAGAAACTGGAATAGTTCTTGTCACCGACGTGCTCGAACATGCCGATCGAGAAGATCGCATCGAACGGCTCGTCCAGTTCGCGGTAGTCCTGCAGGCGGATCTCGATCGGCAGCCCGGCGCACAGCTCACGGGCGAACTCGGCCTGCTCTTTCGAGATGGTCACGCCGACGCCGCTGACGCCATAGCGCTCGGCGGCGAACTTCAGTGCCTCACCCCAACCGCAGCCGATGTCCAGCACGCGCTGGCCCGGGCGCAGCCCCAGCTTGCGGCAGACCAGGTCGAGCTTGGCCTCCTGCGCAGCGTCGAGATCATCGGCAGTGCGCCAGTAGCCGCAGCTGTAGACCAGACGTTGGCCCAGCATCGCCTGGTACAGATCATTGCCGAGGTCGTAATGGCGGCGGCCGACCTCGTAGCTGCCCTGCCCGGCCTGCAGGTTGAACAGGCGCGCCTTCAGCGCATCGGCCACCTCGCGCCAGCCGTGCACCCGTTCGTCCAGGTGCGCCTGCATCAGATGGACGAGGAAGTCGTCCAGCACGTTGGCATCCCACCAGCCCTCCATGTAGCTCTCGCCGAGGCCGAGCGAGCCGTGCGCCATGACCCGCGCGAAGAAGCGCGGGTCATGTACCTGGATGTCCTGTGGCTGGGTGCCGCCGATGCGGACCCCGGCTTCCTGCAGCAGGCCGGCGACCCGCTCCTGCAACCCTGTATCCACGCCACCTCCTCGACTGCGGTCAACCGCGTGCGAACAGCTCCACGTAGTCCTTGGCCACGTGCGGCAACAGCACCGCCGCCGGTACATCTGCGGTCTGGGTGCCGTCCGAGTATGGACCGACCTGGTACGGCGGGAAAACAAAGCGCAGGGCGGTGATCTGCCCCTTGTCGTCGGTCAGCGGCTGGAACTGGCTGAAATTGTCGGCCTGCGGGCCGGTACCGTCGGCAATCATGCGCGATGCGTTGCGCAGCGATTCCTGCAGCTGGGCCGGGTCCATGTCCTCGCCGCTGAGGCGGGTGGCCACGCGCTCGCGCAGCTGGTCGGCGACGAAATCGCTGATCGCCTTCCAGCCCTTGGCATCGGCCACCAGCTTATCGGCGCTGAGCATCTGCTGGTGCTGCGGCAGCCACACGAAGCGGGCCACCAGTGGCTCACCGTGGGCGCCACCGGTATAGCGGCTGCCATCGGCACTGACCACCACCAGCTGCGGGGTTTCCAGCAGTTTCTCGAAGCTCAGCGACAGCTCGTAGGGCATGGTCGGCTTGTCGTTGCCGAGCCCGTCCAGTGCCTGCTGCAGGTCGCTGCGGGCGCTGGTCGCATAGTCCTGCAGCGCGCGTGCCAGGCCCGGATAACGGTCGATGCCGGCCGGGTAGCTGATGCCCACCACTTCGCGCTCGTTGTTCTCGATCACGTCGCGCAGATCCAGCGGCGCTTCCGTGGCGGGTGTCTCGCCCGCGGCGGTGGCCTCGGCGGCGGGGGCCGCGTCGGTCGCCGGCGCCGGCTCGCTCTCACGCTGGCAACCGGCCAGCAACAGCACGCCCACCACGCCGGCCAGCACGCTGCCGCGCAATGGCCGGTTGTTTCCAATCTTCATCGGGATCCCCTGTTCATGTTTGTACATCATCGCCTGCCATGGCTGAAGCGTGGCCCGCCGGCATCAGCCGACGAGCAGGTCGTGATACTCCTCGTGCCGCTGCAGGAATGCTTCGGCGTAGGAGCACGCCGGCACCACCTTGAATTTCTGCTCGCGGGCGAAACGCAGCGCGACCCGGGTCAGCTCACCGGCAATGCCGCGGCCGGCAATCGGCTCGGGCACTTCGGTGTGGGTGATGACCATGCGCCTGCGCTTGATCTGGTAATCGAGCACCGCCAGTTGTCCTCGGACACGGGCGGTGAAGCGATGGCTGGCCAGGTCGTGTTCGACCTCGTAGGCCAGACCGGGGGGCGTGACCGAAGCCATGGAACTGTCTCCTGCGGCGACTGCGTGGATGGTGCGCAGCCGGGCGCCATGATCGCGTGAAGCCTGAACAGGGGCAAGTGCAGTCCATTCACGTCAGTTTTCGACCCTCAAGCTGGAGGGCGGGCGGCCGCTATCGCCTGTGGAGGGGTTCGGCCAGGCTGGCACGGCCCTTGCGACCGTAGACCATGCGCATCACCGCGGAGGCCCCGATGCACCCCAGCGATCCCCATTCCGATACCGACCGTGCCCTGCTGGAGGGCCTGCTGCAGCTGGCAGTGGAAGGACAGACCGAAGACCAGGATTTCCAGCGCATCGGCGAGGAAGTGTTCGCCCGCCTGCTGGACACCTACGGGCAGCAGACCACGGCCTGAACCGGCCGGGGCGGATCGCTGCCGATCCGCCCCCGTTCCCACCCTCAACCGCCGCCGAGGCGGAAGGTCGGGTTGGAGAGTTCGCGCAGGAAGTGGTTGAAGATGCTCGGCTGCATGGCCAGCATGAAGATCACGCCAAACGCCGCACCGGCCAGGTGTGCGCTGTGGTTGATGCGATCACCACCGCGCTTGTCCATCCAGATGCTGTAGCCGACGTAGAACGCGGCGTAGATGATGGCCGGCGCCGGGATGAAGAACACCAGGATGATCGACCACGGCTTGATCAGGATGAAGGCGAACAGCACCGCCGACACCGCCCCGGATGCACCGAGGCTGAGGTAGTTCGGGTTCTTCTGGTTCTTCAGGTAGCTGGGCAGGATCGAGACCAGCAACGCGCCGATATAGAACGCCGGATAGGTCAGGTAGCTGCCGGTCAGCTCCACCATCACGCTCTCGATGAATCCCCCGAAGAAGAACAGGGTGATCATGTTGAAGATCAGGTGCGACCAGTCGGCGTGGATGAAGCCATAGGTCACCAGCCGGTCGTACTGGCGATGGCGGTCCACGGCGGGCGGCCACAGGATCAGGCGGTCGGCCAGCTTGCGGTTGTTGAACGCCATCCACGAAAGGATGGCGGTGATGGCGATCAACAGCAGATTGACGGGGGTCATGTCAGGCTCAGGCGCTACGGTAGTTGTCCACCATACGATAGCGTTTCGCGTACCAACCGAAGGCCAACGCCGCGATGAAGGCGAAGCCGGCGAAGAAGAACATCAGGAACGCCGCCTCGCTCAGGCCGGTCCCGGCGATCTGGTGGGTCACCGTGTCGTTGCGCACCGCCGCGTTGGACAGCAGCACCCACAGGTTGCCGATGGTGGTGGTCAGGTTCCAGAAGCTCATCACCACGCCCTTCATCGCCTGCGGCGCCTGGCTGTAGGCGAACTCCAGGCCGGTGGCCGAGACCAGTACCTCACCGAAGGTCAGCAGCGCGTATGGCAGGATCTGCCAGAAGATCGACATGGCATTGCCGCCGTCCATCACCACCTGGATGCCACCGATGACGATCCAGGCCAGGCCGCTGAAGGCGATACCGGCGGTCATGCGGCGCAGCGCGGTCGGCTCGAAGCCGAAACGGCGCAGCGCCGGATACAGCACCAGGTTGTTGAAGGGAATCAGGATCATCACCAGCAGCGGGTTCAACGCCTGCATCTGCGAGGCGGTGAACCAGCTCGGCATCTGCATCTGCTGGCCCTGCAGGACCCACGTCGAGGCCTTCTGGTCGAACAGCGAGAAGAACGGCGTGGTCAGCGCGAAGATGACCAGCACGCGCAGCACCGAGCGCACGCCTTCCACGGCTTCGGCCGGATGCTGGCCACGGGCACGGTCCAGCTGCAGCCAGGTGCCGCCGCCGATACCGGCCAGGATGGCGACCAGCGCAAGGCAGAGGCAGATGACGATGCCCAGCGAACCGACCAGCCCGAACGAGGCCACCGCCAGCACCAGGCCGAGCGCGGCGATCACCAGGCCCGGACGGCCCTGCCCGGCAACGCGTGCGGTCAGCGCGGTACGCACCACGTTGGCGAACGAATGCGGGTCCTTCGGCGGCAGCGGCACCAGCACGTAGCGCTTGCGGCCCAGCCAGAACACGAAGGTGGCCACGAACATCAGGATGCCCGGGATGCCGAACGCCCACTGCGGGCCCCAGTTCTTCAGCACCAGCGGGATCAGCAGCGAGGCGAACAGCGAGCCGAAGTTGATGATCCAGTAGAAGGCGTCGAAGACGAGCTTGGCCAGGTGCTTGTTGCTCTGGTCGAACTGGTCACCCATGAACGAGGCCACCAGCGGCTTGATGCCGCCGGCGCCGAGCGCGATCAGGCCCAGGCCAAGGAAGAAGCCCTCGCGGCTGTTCTCGAACAGGGCCAGGCACAGGTGGCCTGCGCAGTAGACCAGGCTGAACCAGAGGATGGTGTGGTACTTGCCGAAGAACCTGTCGGCCAGCCAGCCACCGAGCAGCGGGAAGAAGTACACACCGATCATGAAGCTGTGCATGATGTCCTTGGCTTCACCTGCACGGCCTTCCGCAGTGATTTCCTGCAGCAGCAGCGAGGTGATCAGGAACTGCACCAGGATGTTGCGCATCCCGTAGAAACTGAACCGTTCGCAGGCCTCATTGCCGATGATGTACGGAATCTGGCGCGGCATCCTTCCCTGGCCGGCGATGGGGGCAACTGCGTCGTGGCTCATCCTGTAAGGCATTCCTGCAAAGCGAAAGGCGCAAGGTTACCGGAACCGGGGCTTGCGAAGCACGCTGCAGGGCTGCATGACAACGGTGCCAATCCATGGCAGGCGCTCCTGGCTGTGCCGGAAGTCACGGCACCTGCACGACAAAAGCGTAAACTTATCGTTATGCGCCCCCTCGCCTACGCCCGACTCCTGCTCAGCTGCCTGCTGCTGTTGCCGGCGTTGCAGGCCCAGGCGCGACCGCAGGCGCCGGCCTCGGCCAGCAGCGAGGGTGAGCCCCGGCAACTGACCGTGGCCGCACTGGAATTGCCCAGCCGCGACGATACGCAATGGAAGCAGCGCCGCGAGCAGGTCGCACAACTGTTGACCGACCTGCAACCGGACGTGATCTCGGTGCAGCAGGTGCTGCAGCAGCAGGGCCGCAACCCGGCCTGCTGGCTGGCCAGCCGGCTGCGCTACAGCTGCGACTTCGTCACCGCCGATCCGCCCAGCCAGCCGCTGCGGCATGGCAATGCCATGCTGACCCGGCTGCCGGTCAGCGAGGACGGCGTCACCCTGCTGCATCCACCCGGGACGTTCAGCGCGGCCGGCATGATGCGGCTGAAGCTGGGCCAGGCGCTGGTCAACATCTACGTGGCGCGGCTGCGCCCGGAGCCGGACGAAGCCACCGCGCGCCAGCACCAGACCAACGACCTGATGACCTGGATCGGCGCCACCGCCGAGGGCATGCCCAGCCTGATCGCCGGTGACTTCTCGGCCTCCACCGTGGAACTGGTGCGCAGCACGCCCGGCTTCCAGCCGGCCCGGCGCAATCCCGGCGGCCGCCCGGAACCGCCAGCGGCCAGTGGCGGCGGAGCCACCGGCCATGGCCTGGACGTGCTGTTCCAGGTCAAGCATTTCGGCGGCATCCGCCAGCAGCCGATCCTGCTGCCAGCCGATGGCGACCTGCCCGGCCTGCGCCTGGGCGTGATGGCAACCCTGCGCCTGCAGGGCGATACGGCCACCGCGGAATAGCCCCGCCTTCGGTTGCGGTGGGTGACGGTTGTGGGTGCCGACGGTGGGTGCCGACCTTGGTCGGCACATCCCTGCCGCGCTCGCACCCTCTCCCGTGCCGACC